>NZ_JAALBT010000009.1:0-206011 GCF_011077905.1 Providencia sp. M-27
CGGGTCGTTGTTGCGAGGAGGCGTATATTACGTTTTCCTCCGTGAGAGTCAAGCAATTTTTTGCTTTTTCTTTTCAGAATCTCTCGCTGCCGTTTCAGTATTCATCGCGCTTTGCGTTGTCTTGTTCCCGGTCAGTGGATGCGCATTATAGGGAGTCAGAAAAATCTGGCAACCCCTTTTTTCATATTTTTTTCCGTTCGCTCAGCTTTCCATCAAATTTGACTTAGATAGCTAGTTTTTCCAGCGTTTTGAACCCTTCTGCTTCGAGAACAGGCTGTAATCCTTTTGCGTTGTCATCCATTAATAAGCAATATGCGAAGTTTTCTTCCTCTGAATTGGCGATTTCTTCTTGATTATTAATGAGCCAGACGGTTCTTCTGGCGATTGCAGAACCTGAATCAATAAATCGAGTTCCATTTGGTAGCACTTTTTCGAGCTCCTCTATTAATAGAGGAAAATGCGTGCAACCCAAAATAACGGTATCAGGCGGCTCTGGCATTCTAATCCATGGCCTGACAGTTTGAGCAACTTCATCTAGAGGTAAAGTTTCCCCATGTAACTTTCTTTCTGCAAGTTGAACTAATTCCGCAGAACCGAGAGAAATCACTTTGCAGTCTGTTGCAAACCGTTCGATCAGCTCTTTGGTGTATTCGCGGTTTACAGTGCCTTTCGTCGCCAATAAACCAACTACGCCATTACGCGTTAACTTGGTTGCGGGTTTAATGGCGGGAACAACCCCAACAACTGGGAACGTAAAATGTGCTCTCAAATTAGGAAGGCTGACCGTACTTGCGGTATTACACGCAATAATCACAATAGTTAAAGGATGCTTTGCAGCAATTGCATTTACGATTTGATAGACCCTATCAATAATAAACTCTTCACTTTTTTCACCATAAGGGAAGGCTTCATTGTCGAATGCATAGATATAGTGAGCATTCGGGATCATTTTTTTGACTTCACGATAGACAGATAACCCGCCCACTCCAGAGTCAAACACTAGAATGGTCGGGCGAACAGATAGGGTGTTATCAGAAGTTGTAGCTTCCTGTGAGGAAATATTCTCTTCCAGCGGTGCGATAACCATACGCGGTCTCATAGTCTTTATCGAACATATTAGCTATTTTACCACGAATTGTGAGATGTGAAGTGATTGGATATGCAGCTGTTAGATCCCAAAGGCTAACGCCGCCGAGTTTTATTCGCTTAGAAGGCCATTGGCTATAGTCATTATCATAGCGGGAGCCTATATATTGGTAGGTTAGCCCCATGTCTACTTTATCAATAGCCCAATCTAGCTGATATTTAACTTGCTGCTTAGCGCGTCGCTCGAGAACCTTATCCGTCTTTTTGTTACGAGGGTCAACATATTGATAGGTAACTTGGTGATGAAGGATGCCAGTTTCGAACTCACCAACCCATTCAATTCCCTTAATTTCAGCTTCACCAATATTTTCATAAGAACTAATTGGGTTACCTGCTTTATATGCAATCAGGTTATCAATATCATTGTGGTATGCATTGACCTGCCAAAATAGTGGTCCCGTTGTTCCTTCAACACCAACCTCCCACTGTTTACTTTCTTCAGGTTTCAAGCTCGGATTACCTAGCGTTGTTCCATATGCCGATGAAGAATATGCATATAATTGGGTTAGATTAGGTGCTTTATAAGCAGTTGCATATGAACCAACAAGTTTGTAGCCTTCATAAAACTCCCAACTAAGGCCTGATTGCCATGTTGTGTGCCAATTAAATTCAGAGTGATGGTCAGAACGTATAGCCGCTTCTGCTGTTACAGAATCAATAATTGCATATTGCCCTGTGAGGTATATCCCTGTGTTATTTAACGTCTGTTTTTCATTGATCATCGCGTAGCTGCTAGGCTCAATACTTTGGCGTTGATAATCAATCCCCGCACTAATATTTCCTTTATCTAATAGGTAACTATTACCCCATTGAATATTGTACTGTTTGGACTCATCAAGATTTGCAGATTCACTATATTGCCCTTTTCTTGGATCAAAATTGTAATCTTTTGAATAACCATAGCTTCCCATCAATGATGATGAATATTTCCCTTGATGATATTTCAAACCTGTTTCATAAGTTCGGCTATAGAGTTTACGTGTATCAACACTAACTCCCGCATATTCTGATACGTCATAACTCGTACGATTGTCATAACCATATGCTCTTGCGTACGCTAAGATTTCTGAAGAAAATTGATGTTCAACACCTAACCACAGTGACTTACTCAAAAATCCATCTTTATCATACTGTCTCGGGCTAACTTCTTTTGGCGCCAAATCAAATCCTTTGGTATGCGTATAAGCTCCGGCAGCTGTTACCGTTGTATTCTCACCAATTTTTTGCTGAGTGGAACCGTTATAGTTTTGGTAGCTGTGTGAGCCAATACCTGCATTTAATGTTGTGCCATCGTTATCACGACGAGTGATAATATTCACCACACCACCAACAGCATCAGATCCATAAACCGCAGAGCGTGCGCCGCGAATATACTCAATGCGCTGTACCAGAGAAATTGGGATTTGGCTCATATCGGAAGAACCGGAAATACCTGCTTGATTCAAACGGATACCATCAATTAACACTAAAACGTGACGTGACTCTGTGCCACGTATAAATAAGGAGCTTTGTTGCCCCATTCCGCCATTTTGGGCAATATCCACTCCCGGTAAGCGCCTTAATACATCAATAATGGTATTTGACTGCCAATGGTCAATATCTTCACGAGTCACCACCGTCACTGGCGCTAATATAGAAGAAATCGGTTGTTCAAAGCGGTTAGCGGACACAACGACTTGGTCAGCTTGGTTATTTGCACTTGCCAAAGAAGAAGTAGCGCACAGTACTGCCAGCGCAGCGGCCGATAACGGCAGCGACTTTTTATTATTCATTATGATTACACTCGGAAAATCAATTCAATTAACATTCCGCGAGGTTGAATATAGATTCGCGCAGATATTCAACTAAGCGATTGGAAGTGTGGTAGGTATCGGACTTATAAGTGACAAGTTGGGCTTCTATATATGAAATAAAAACGATATATAAAATGAAAATTCGACCTGTTATATCCCCTAAATAATTCAAGTGACATGTAGGCGGCAAGCGAAGATATCCCTAGGAGCATACTGAAGTATGTGACTAGGGTAACTAAGCGATGCCAACACCCATGTAGCTTGAAGAATGACGGGGATACCTTAATTACCGTTGCGCGTCAGCTTTGGATTCACACCAAATTCCCTAAACCACAGTCTATTATCGTAAGTTGAATAGTTATAAGTGTCTACGGATGGATAATGAAAACTGGACATCTTCGCCGCTTTCCCTACAATTTCGCTCCTGATACGAATTTATTACTGTTTTATGGAGCCAAACATGCCAAACACCTTGCACACTGAAGACTACGGACAACAGCTCGTAGAAAAAACGGATCGTTTAAAGGCGATGATGGCTCCTTTTAACGCCCCAGAACCTGAAATATTTTCATCTCCAACATCCCATTATCGGATGCGTGCTGAATTTCGCATTTGGCATGAAGGTGATGACCTGTTTCATATTATGTTCAATAAAGAAACAAAAGAGCGTATTCGTATTGATCAGTTCCCTGTCGCAAGTCAGCTTATTAATGACATGATGGCAGCATTATTGCCTCTCATTAAGCAAAATGAATTACTGCGCCATAAATTATTTCAAATTGACTATTTATCAACACTAAGTAATAAGCTAATTGTTTCGCTGCTTTACCATAAAAAACTGGGTGAAGAGTGGGAGACAGAAGCAAAAGCGTTAAAAGCTGTTTTAGTTGAGCAAGGCTTTGATGTGCAGTTGATTGGCCGTGCCTCAAAAACCAAAATCATGTTAGATAATGATTATGTTGATGAAGTCTTACCTGTGATGGGTAAAAAAATGGTTTATCGCCAAGTCGAAAATAGCTTCACGCAACCTAATGCGCAGGTCAATATCAAAATGTTGGAGTGGGCAATTGAGGCAACGCAGAATTCGACGGGTGATTTATTGGAACTGTACTGCGGAAATGGAAATTTCTCTTTAGCATTAGCGCAAAACTTCGAACGCGTATTAGCGACTGAAATTGCAAAACCTTCTGTAGCAGCAGCTCAATATAATATCGAAGCCAATAATATTGAAAATGTACAAATTATTCGTATGTCCGCAGAGGATTTTACCCAAGCCATGCAAGGTGCTCGTGAATTTAGGCGTCTGGAAGGTATTTCTTTAGCTGATTACCAATGCAATACCATTTTTGTTGACCCGCCTCGCAGTGGTTTAGATACAGAAACAGTGAAGCTAGTTCAGGGTTATGACCATATCCTATATATTTCATGCAACCCAGAAACCCTATGCGACAACTTAGTTGAGCTGACTAAAACCCATAAAATAGAGAAATTAGCCTTATTCGACCAATTCCCGTATACCCATCATATGGAAAGTGGGGTACTACTAAGCCGCTATTAATTGGCTGAAAACAAAAACGCCGCAGTGATGTGAACTACGGCGTCTTATATTAGAAAAGTCGTATAAACTTAATTTTCAACTTCTTGCTCAAGTGCGAGTTCCGCTTTTTCTCTCTTACGTGCTTTCCAGCTTGAGTACATCCACAATGCAATGATGACAATAAAGGTTGCAGGGATAAAGTTAGAGCCTATTTCAGGGTTTTGAACACGTAAAATCGCGGCATAGCCAAATAACCCAATAAAAAAACTACCTGCAACAAATTTTGGCAGCCCCATCGGCATCGCTTGATGTAAATAGCGCTGGTGTAAGCAATACACCGCCAATATCAGGGTTAAAATTGGGAAAAATGAAAAGTCGACCAACGAGTTAAACAGCGTTGAAAAGGTCCCATGGGTTGCAAGGCCAATCACAAAGGCTAGCAATAGAGTGCTTCTTTCATAACTTTTTTGATCCGTCATTGATTCTCCTTATTATTTAGTGAGGTCTGGGTCAGTTTGATTTTGTTTTTCCTGTTCCCGGCGGTACCAGTAGTAGGCACCTTTCGCTATCATTCTTAACTGTAATACCAGCCGTTCTTCGAGATTTCTGCGTTTTTCTTCATCGATATCGAGCGCTTCCGCACCTGCGCTAAAGACAATCGTGACCATTGCCTCTGCTTGCATTTCAGTAAAATGACGAGGCATACGGCTTTCAAGTTCAAGGTAATCGGCCAATTCCGCAATAAAATGTTGAATCTCCCGAGCAACTGCTGCACGAAACTCAGCAGATGTACCCGAACGCTCCCGCAATAATAACCTAAAGGCATTAGGGTTATTACCAATAAACTCCATAAAAGTTGAGACTGATGTACGGATCACACTCCCACCTTTTGCAATGCGCTGCCTTGCTTGGCGCATTAGCTGGCGTAACATCAAGCCACTTTCGTCGACCATCGTCAGCCCGAGTTCATCAACGTCCTTGAAATGACGGTAAAATGAAGTCGGTGCAATCCCAGCTTCACGTGCAACTTCCCGCAAACTGAGGCTAGTAAAGCTCCGTTCAGCGCTTAATTGGCTAAATGCGGCTTCGACGAGTGAACGCCGAGTTTTTTCTTTTTGTTTTGCTCTAACGCCAATTGTGTTGCTCACGGTGATCCTAGTTTCTTATCATGGAAGGTAAATGTAATAAGCATTACTCTTCGCCTAGCATACCTGAAATTTGCGCATCTGGTTCAGAGAAAAATCGACTCTAACGACAAATTACTCATTTTCAGAATTTCGCTTACTCACTCCGTGTTTCCCTTCACCGCTTTCTTATATATAGAAGCAATCACTTTCCCCTCTACCCTACCCGAACTGCAAAAAATAGATTCACCAAAAATGCACTCGATTTTCTGACTTTCTTTTTTTATAAAACAATTCCTCTAAGAATTTTGAATTGAGACAAGGCGGCCAAATAAGCGAGCCCCTAGGAACACGCATAAGTATGTAACTAGGGTAAGCGAGTGTAGCTAACCTGTATCAATTTGAAAGAGGGCGAGGAAATTAGGTGAAATAACCAACTAATGATAACATCTTGTTGTCATTTTGTTTTAGAGCAGGTCTTACCTCATGCAACTTACCCATTTTGATGCAATAGTCATTGGTTCCGGTCCTGGTGGTGAAGGCGCCGCCATGGGGCTGGTGAAACAAGGAAAAAACGTTGCTGTTATAGAACGTTATAATAATGTCGGCGGAGGCTGTACCCACTGGGGGACGATCCCCTCAAAAGCCCTCCGCCATGCAGTTAGCCGTATTATCGAATTCAACCAAAACCCTCTTTATAGTGATAACTCCCGTAGCTTAAGCTCCTCTTTTTCTGAAATTCTTCGTCATGCTGAAACAGTAATTAGCCAACAAACACGCATGCGCCAAGGGTTTTACGAACGTAATGGTTGCCAAATGTTCTCGGGGGAAGCCACCTTTATCGATGAGCAACATATCAGTGTTCGCTACGCGGATGGAAGTTGTGACGTTTTAAGTGCAGATAAAATCGTGATTGCCACAGGTTCTCGCCCTTACTGCCCTTCCGACGTTGATTTCAACCATTCTCGAATCTACAACAGTGACACTATCCTCAACCTGACTCACGAACCTCGCCATGTGATTATTTATGGTGCCGGTGTCATCGGTTGTGAATACGCATCTATTTTCCGTGGATTAGGGGTTAAAGTTGATTTAATCAATACCCGTGATCATCTCTTGGCCTTTCTTGACCAAGAAATGTCAGATGCCTTATCGTATCATTTTTGGAATAGTGGCGTTGTTATTCGTCATAATGAAGAATATGAAAAAATCGAAGGGGTCGAAGACGGTGTTATCGTTCACCTGAAGTCGGGTAAAAAAGTCAAAGCTGACTGTTTACTGTATGCGAACGGAAGAACCGGTAACACAGATAGCTTAGGTCTCGCTAATGTAGGAATAGAGTCTGATAGCCGCGGTTTAGTTAAAGTCAATAAAGCATATCGTACCACTAATGAACATATTTATGCTGTTGGTGATGTTATCGGCTATCCAAGTTTGGCCTCTGCAGCCTACGACCAAGGCCGAATTGCAGCCCGAGCCATTGGTGGTAGTTTAGGTAATGCACATTTAGTGGAAGATATACCAACAGGGATTTACACCATTCCTGAAATTAGTTCAGTTGGCAAAACCGAACAAGAATTGACGGCAATGAAAGTGCCTTATGAAGTCGGCCGGGCACAGTTTAAACATTTAGCACGTGCACAAATCGCAGGTATGAATGTCGGTAGTTTGAAAATATTATTCCACAGAGAAACATTACAGATATTAGGCATTCACTGTTTCGGTGAGAGAGCGGCTGAAATTATCCATATCGGCCAAGCTATCATGGAACAAAAAGGTGAAGGTAATACCATTGAATATTTCGTGAATACGACGTTCAATTACCCGACGATGGCGGAAGCTTTCCGTGTTGCAGCTTTAAATGGTTTGAATCGACTATTTTAATTATTTTGTGATTTATGGTTGCCAATAACCTGGCAACCATCATCAACTAAAAAGTAATTAATATTGGTGCTTTAATCTCTAAACTCTATTTTTATAATAGTTATCCATTGAGTTATAGATGGTCTCAGCTAATTGTTCATAGCGACCACGTAGCGGTGAACCCGGGCGATAAACTAATACAATTGTTCGTTTCGGCTCAGGTTCAATACAATTTAAATAGCATACCCCATCACGACAAACTTCATTAGGTACCGATAAATCTGGTAAAAGTGTAATTCCACTCCCTGCTGCCACCATATTTCTTAACGTTTCTAAGCTCGTTGCTCTGAAATGTGTATCTTCTTTAGCACCGGCTTGGAAACAAAAACCCATGGCTTGGTCACGTAAACAGTGGCCATCTTCTAACATTAATAGCTTTTCACCTGAAAGTTCGCTCATTTCAATTGTATCGCGATCACGCCATGGATGACTTTCATAAATAGCCAATTTCATGGGCTCTTCAAATAACGGTACAACAATAAAAGGTTCCGTTTCTTTAACTTCCGCCAAAATAGCGCAATCTAATTTACCGCTATCTAACTGAGCTAATAATTGTTGGGTTTGTGCTTCATGCAAATAGATTTCTAATTTAGGGTGAGCTTGGTGCAATTGCGGAATAATATGAGGTAATAAGTATGGCGCAACCGTTGGAATTAAACCAATGTGTAATGGGCCCGACATACTTTCCCCTTGGAGGGCAGCCATTTCTTGTAATACTTTAATTTCACGCAAAATAGTACGGGCTTGCTCAACTAATAATAAACCTTGTTGAGTAAAAAGAACTTTTCGGCTAGTTCTTTCTAATAGCATGACACCAAGTTCTTCTTCTAATTTACGAATTTGGCCACTAAGCGTAGGTTGACTGACATGACAGGAATCCGCGGCACGTCTAAAGTGTTTATGTTCGGCGAGCGCGACGAGGTACTCTAAATCTCGAATATTCATATTTCTTTTCCTTTCGTGAATTCTCTGTCAAACCAAAGATAGATAATACCAATCACTATATCGATATTGTTTTGTTTTATCTATTAATAAATTGAAAAATGGTAGGAAAACCTCATTTTTTGAACAATACTCGCAATAAAACGAAACAAAATGTAATATTTGGAAACAAAATACGTCTTGCTAGTTATCCTTTAAAATAGATAATCCGTTAACTAATGGTTAAATTTATTTATCATAAACATCTTAGCATAACATGCTAAATAAAGGCGTTAACTGATTTTTTTTAGATCTAAACGTCGACAAATCGCCTCTTAGCGTGGCTAAGTAAGGTCTTATTACCTATCCCAAATGTGAAAACAGAGTATATCGATATTCATAAGTTAAGTAGTACGACAAAAAGCATAGCTTTATCTAATCAACTCGGAAATTATGAATTTAAATGGGTAGGTAGTTCGAATAATACTGGGCTCATCAAAGTAGAGTATCAGTAATTGTCTCACCATCACTTCCATTAAGACTCTTCGGAGCTCTTTTTGTTACTCCCTAAAGGAGTTAACCAAACTTAGTACTAATATATACTCTTCAACTGATGAATAATCCCAATCAAATACCACCCTGCATGTTAATCATTATATTAACGTCAAATGAAAGAAACATTTTGTTATATTCCCTTTCACTCTTTATTAAAGTTTGTAAGTTTTTATATAAAAATAAATGTAAATTACAACCCACTTTTGTTAAATCCCACACTAAGCATTAATACAGATTGATAACAGCAAGAAAAAACACAGAGGATAAAACCTAAAAAATTCATTAGAAAGCAAAAATACAACATATTACACCAATAACATGGCAAAAATTAGAATCTGCAGCCGCGAAAGTATGAGTAAATAGATTTAAATCATAATGGTAGTAATTTTATTTTCTTTATATTTTTAAACATTTCCTTTTTTTATTTTACACCTAAACGGCGTTTTTCAATTTATAATCCCTTCATCAAAAACACCAGGGAATATCGAATCACTATTATTATTCTTATTTAAAAAGCACACATATCTAATTTAAACATACAGCAAGTTGATTAATCAAAAATCAATGATGGGATACTATTATGAAAAATTCATTATCAAATATTCAAAAATTCGGTGTTCGTTCGCTTACTGCGTTATTATTGGTTACCGCTGGCGCATCGATTAATGCCTATGCAAACAGTGACCAACAAAATGGCGTTATTAATTTTTCTGGTGCGGTAGTATTCCCGCCTTGTTTTAATGATGTCACTGACAAACACGTCACTTTAAACTGCTTAAATAACCAGTCTGATATGGTTGCCAACAAAGTGAATTTAAATGACATCACAAACACACAAGGGTGGAAAGTAATTAATGATGGCAGAGGGGAGTATTCATATAACTGGGTGAATGAAGAAAAACAACTCGGAATGCTAACCATTAAATATATTTAAAAACAAACGCGTTATGGGGATCGGGGTAGTCATGCTACCCCCCATTTTATCTTCGACAGCCAATCACAGCCCTAATCGAATTTTTGCTTCCACAATGGCTTTTGCCACTTGCTTCTGAGAAACCCCGCCTTTTGCTAATCGTTTATCTAAACAAGACTGCAGTGATAAAATTTCATAAACGTCCAACTGAATAGTATCACTGAATTTTTGCAATTCGCTGAGTGCCATTTCTTCTAAAGCCTTACCTTGCCCAATTGCGGCAACAACTGCTTCACCCACGATATGATGAGCCTCACGGAATGGGACACCTTTAGCAACGAGGTAATCGGCTAATTCGGTTGCGTTCGCATAACCTTGTTTTGCTGCATCTTCACAACGACTACGACGAATTTGAATACCATCAAGAACCAATGCAGCCATGTGCATACAATCTAACCAAGTATCTAATGCATCAAATAGCCCTTCTTTGTCTTCTTGCATATCTTTGTTGTAAGCAAGAGGAAGCCCTTTTAGCGTCATCATCATACCTGTCAGTGCACCTTGAACACGCCCACATTTTCCGCGGATCAATTCCAATGCATCAGGGTTTTTCTTTTGTGGCATTAATGATGAACCGGATGTCACTTTGTCTGATAATTCGACAAAACCTGCTTCCCCGCTATTGAAGAAAATTAAATCTTCTGCGAAACGAGATAAATGAACCATACCGATACTTGCGTTTGATAATAATTCAAGGACGTGGTCTCTGTCTGAAACTGTATCCAAGCTATTACGCGTTGCCGAAGCGAAACCTAGCCAAGATGCAAGCTGCTCACGGTCGATATCATAGGCAGTTCCCGCTAATGCACCACACCCTAATGGGCTGACATCTAAGCGTTTTAATGTATCTTGTAAACGACTTTCATCACGCGCTAACATTTCGCTATAGGCTAAACACCAGTGGGCAAATGTCACTGGCTGCGCACGCTGTAAATGTGTATAACCTGGCATCACTGCGTCTTGGTTATTTTCCGCGGTGATGACCAACGCTTTTTGTAATTCTGTCACCGCTTCAAGTAATAATGCGACTTGGTCTTTACACCACAATTTTAAGTCCGTTGCGACTTGGTCGTTACGGCTACGGCCAGTATGTAGTTTTTTGCCCAAATCCCCCACTTTATCAATCAGCTTACCTTCAACCCAGCTATGAATATCTTCTGCATCACTTTGCAGGATGATTTCAGGGTTATCTTGCACTTCTTTAAGTAGGGTATTTAGCGCTTGTTCTAAAGTTTGTTGTTCGCTATCAGACAATACACCAACTGTGACCAGTGATTTTGACCATGCGACTGAGCCAACAATATCTTGCTGCGCTAAGCGGTAATCGAAACGCAATGAATCATTAAACTGTTTGAACCGTTGATCTGCTTGTTGACTAAAACGCCCACCCCAAAGTGCCATAACTAATCCCTACCTGATTGATAAAATAAGTTTTTAACCCCGACAGCGGCCTTGGCTGCCGGGGGACTATCATTTGATTTATTTCGCTTTGTTTTGTTCTTTCAGCGCACGGATACGTGAAGACAGTGAGTAAAGGCGAATAAACCCACCTGCATGGCTGTGGTCATAGACTTCATCTTCACCGAATGTTGCAAATTCTTCTGAATACAGGCTTTTATCCGCTTTTTTCTGAATCGCAGTCACTTGCCCTTTATATAATTTCAGAACAACTTCACCCGTGACATCTTGCGCTAATGATTCAGCAGCTGCTTGCAGCGAGTGGCGTAATGGTGCAAACCAACGCCCATCATAAACGACATATGACATTTCTAAACCAAGTTGCTCACGCCATTTGTAGCTGTCACGGTCAAGCACCAGTTGTTCAATGCCACGCAGTGCGGCCATCATAATGGTGCCTCCTGGGGTTTCATAACAACCACGAGATTTCATCCCCACTAAACGGTTTTCAACGATGTCGATACGACCCACACCGTGTTTTGCACCTAAAGTATTTAATGTTTCTAAACAACCGAGTGGAGACAATGCTTGCCCATTCACCGAAACGACTTCACCATGTTTAACACCAACAGTCACTAATTCAGCTTCATCTGGTGCATCTTGCGGGTCAACGGTCCATACCCAGCAATCTTGGTTTGCTGCATTCCACGTGCTTTCTAAGACACCACCTTCAGTAGAAATGTGCCATGCGTTCTCATCTCGACTATAGATTTTTTCTAAGCTTGCCGTTGTTGGAATATTACGCTCTTTCAGATAATCGAGCAGCGCTTCACGGGAACGTAAGTCCCACTCACGCCATGGCGCAACCACTTGTAACTGTGGTGCTAATGCCGTATAGGTGCTTTCGAAGCGTACTTGGTCATTACCTTTACCTGTTGCGCCATGAGCAACCGCATCTGCACCCACTTTTAAGGCAATTTCAACTTGTGCTTTAGCAATAATTGGGCGAGCCATTGACGTACCTAATAAATAGCTACCTTCATATAACGCACCTGTTTTAAGAACAGGGTAAATATATTCTTTGATGAACTCTTCACGTAAATCGACGACATAGCACTCAGATGCACCTGACTGTAGCGCTTTTTTCTCTACGCCGACTAACTCTTCTCTGTCTTGCCCCACATCTGCAACAAAGGCCACAACTTCGCAATCATCATAGTTTTCTTTTAGCCATGGAATAATTGCTGATGTATCCAGACCGCCTGAATATGCTAATACAATCTTTTTAATGCCCTTTTTCATAACGTACCTATCCGCTCAATTAATATGGTTATTCCATGGCTCATTTATGATGCCAAGATCCGTGTTCCAATTGCTGTTCCATTAAACAGCTCAGGAAGTTGTTCTGCATGACGCCAGCTTGCAATATCAACAGAACGTTGCAAGGCAGCCGCAGCGTCTAATGCCGCATTGACCTTCACAATCATTCCATCAGTAATAATTCCCTGCTCAATGAGCTTTTGCGCTTTTTGTGTCGTCATTTCGTCAATTTTTTGGCCTTTGCCATCCAAAATACCGCTTACGTCAGACAGTAAAACCAAATCTGCGTTTAAGGCTTGGGCAATAGCGGTTGCCGCTTGGTCCGCATTTACGTTCATCAGCTCACCGTTAGAGGTGATACCGATAGAGCTAATAATGGGTAAATACCCCGCCCCCAACAATAATTTCAATAACTTCGCATCGCCGGGTTTCGCATTACCAACATGGCCTAATTCTTCGTTTAATTGCGTTACTGTGGCACTTTGTCCATCACCGAGGGAAAGCCCTACAGCCGGAAGTTGATACTTCGTTGCCCATGCCAATAATGTTTTATTCGCCGTACCTGCTAATGCCCCGGTAATGATATCGATTTGGTCTGCTGGCGTGACCCGTAACCCCTGCTTTTTAACGACAGGTAATTGCAGTTTTTGCATCAATTCATCAACTAAACAGCCACCGCCATGCACAATCACCAACTCACGTTGATGGACTTGACGATAGGTTTGAATAGCTGTAAATAATTTTTCAAGTGCCTCGACGCTATCAAGTAACACTCCGCCCAATTTAATCACTAAGGGTTGCATGGGGTTAATCCTTCTTAAAATAAAGACTGAGTTTCAGCAAAACCAAAACGAATATTCATGCACTGAACGGCTTGTGCTGCCGCACCTTTGAGTAGGTTATCTTCTGTACCCACTAAAATCAGATATTCACCATTCAATACATAGCCAATGTCACAAAACGGTGTCCCCACTACCGATTTCAATGCAGGAACGCCTTTTTCATATAGCCGCACTAACGGTTTATTTTGATAAGCATCTTTAAACGTTTGTGTGATTTTTTCTGCCGTCACACCCGTTTTTACTTTGCATGTAATCGTGGCAAGAATGCCCCGAGAGAAATTACCCAAATGTGGTGTGAAAATAACCTCTCTTCCCAAGTGAGTCGCAATTTCTGGCTGATGGCGATGAGTAAAGATGCCATAAGGCTGCAAACTCACTTCACAAAAGCTATTGGTCATCGAGGCTTTACGGCCTGCACCGGAAACACCGCTGGTGGCATTAATCACTGGCCACATCGCTTCATCCAGTAAATTGTCTTCAATCAATGGTTTAAGGGCTAATTGGGAAACCGTTGGGTAACACCCTGGAACCGCAATCAACTGCGCTTGACGAATTTTATCGGCCTGCCATTCCGCTAAACCGTAAACTGCTTGCATTAGCCATTCAGTATTTGTATGTTCAAAGCCATAGTATTGCGTATAGAAGGCAGGATCTTGAACACGATACGCACCCGATAAATCGAACACAATGCAGCCCGCTTCAAGAAACTGAGGTGCAATGTCGTGGCTCACTTCATGTGCCGTGGCAAGGAAAACAACATCAATACCTTTCGCTGCTTCTGCGACATCTGTTAATGGCAGAACAGGAAGATCTATGATGCCTTTATACTGAGGGTGCAAATCAGAAAAACGTTTATTTGCATCCGCACTTTGCTTCGATACCATCAATCCTTGAAGATTAACTTCAGGATGGCGTTGCAAATAAGCGGCTAATTCTGCTCCAGTATAGCCACTGGCCCCGATAATGAGTGTGTTCAACATATGCTTTCTACCTTGTACTCGTGCCCCAAACAGTTTAATGTGTATTTTTATTCAAATAAAGTGCATGAATATTGATACTATTATGGATAAAGGCTGTCAACAGTGAATATTAAATTACCTGCATTTATTGAGATTTATCGTCAATTAATTGCCATTCCGTCGATTAGTGCGACTGATTCTCATTTGGACCAGAGCAATAAAGCCCTTGTTGAGCTTCTCGGTGGGTGGCTCGAGACGTTAGGTTTTTCGGTCAACATTCAACCCGTGCCGGAAACACGTGATAAATATAATTTGCTTGCTTCCATTGGCGAAGGAAATGGTGGGCTGATGCTATGTGGTCATACCGATACCGTGCCCTTTGATGATGGACGTTGGAGCAAAAACCCGTTTGAGCTGACAGAGCATGATGGCAAGTTATATGGGCTCGGAACCGCAGACATGAAAGGCTTCTTTGCGTTTATTGTCGATGCGTTACGCGATATGGATCTAACGCAGCTCAAGCGACCATTACATATCCTAGCAACAGCGGATGAAGAAACCTCCATGGCTGGGGCACGCTATTTTGCAGCTAGTACAGCACTAAGACCGGATTTTGCGATTATTGGTGAGCCGACGTCGTTACAACCGATCCGCGCACACAAAGGGCATTTATCGAACGCTATCCGTATTACTGGGCAATCGGGGCACTCTAGTGACCCAGAGCGTGGCGTCAATGCGATTGAATTAATGCATGAATCTATTTCTCATTTAATGGATTTACGAAATACGTTAAAAGAACGATTTAACAATCCTGCATTTGTCATTCCCTACCCGACGATGAACTTTGGTCATATTCATGGTGGTGATGCTGCTAACCGAATTTGTGGTTGTTGTGAATTACATATGGATATTCGCCCGCTGCCGGGGCTAACTTTGCAAGACTTAGATGAACTACTCAATGAAGCTCTTGAGCCTGTTAGTGCCCGTTGGCCGGGACGCTTGGCGATTGAGCCCATGCATCCACCGATCCCTGGCTATGAATGCCCAACGGATCACAAGATGGTGGCAGTAATTGAACAGTTATTAGGGCAAAAAGCGGATACCGTGAATTACTGTACTGAAGCGCCGTTTATCCAAGAACTCTGCCCGACGTTGGTTCTTGGCCCTGGTTCTATTGAGCAAGCACATCAACCTGATGAATTTATCGATATGCGCTTTATTGAGCCTACTCGCCAACTAATTAGCCAAATGATTGAGCACTTCTGTTTTACTGAGTAAAACGATCTTTTTCCTATTCAAAACGCGGCACTAAATTAGAGCCGCGTTTTATTGATCATGAATTATTTTCCTGTTGCCTTTGAAAAAACCTCAGCGTCATAATTTAATTTAAGTATTGACTATTGGTACCGATCTGGTAATTTCTATTTAGCCGTCTAAACGTATAGACGCACAAATGGATATAATAACGTACAAGAAATAGTAAGTCTGCAAATTGCGAGGTTACAGGGTATGAGTTTTTTTCACGCAAATCAGCGCGAAGCGCTAAATCAAAACTTAGCTGAATTAGATGGCCAGATTAATGTTTCATTTGAATTTTTCCCACCTCGCAGTGAAGAGATGGAACAGACACTGTGGAAATCCATCGATCGGCTGAAAAACCTGAAACCTAAATTTGTATCTGTGACTTATGGTGCGAATTCCGGTGAACGTGATAGAACGCACAGCATCATCAAAGATATTAAAGATAAAACCGGCTTGATTGCAGCTCCTCATCTAACTTGTATTGATGCAAGCTCTGATGAACTAAAAGAGATTGCTCGTGACTATTGGAATAATGGTATTCGCCATATTGTTGCATTGCGTGGTGATTTGCCTGACAACAGCCGTAAGCCAGATATGTATGCCGTTGATTTGGTCGAGCTGTTAAAAGGCGAAGCGGATTTTGATGTTTCTGTCGCAGCCTATCCTGAAGTTCACCCCGAAGCCAAAAGCGCGCAAGCCGATTTAATTAGTTTAAAAAAGAAGATTGATGCAGGTGCTAACCGTGCAATCACCCAGTTTTTCTTTGATGTTGAAAGCTATTTACGTTTCCGTGACCGCTGCGTCGCAACAGGAATTGATGTGGAAATTGTGCCGGGGATTTTACCTGTCTCTAACTTTCGTCAATTAGAGCGCTTCGCCAAACTCACTAACGTTCGCATTCCGGCATGGATGAGTAAAATGTACGAAGGGCTAGATAACGACCCTGAGAGCCGCAACCTTGTCGGGGCATCAATCGCCATGGACATGGTTAAAATCCTTAGCCGTGAAGGCGTGAAAGATTTCCATTTTTATACATTGAACCGTTCTGAGCTCACCTATGCCATCTGCCATACTCTGGGAGTTAGGCCTTAATTTCTTAGGATGAGGCAACTATTTTTGTCTCATCCCTTTGCTACTTGTCTTCTATACTTATAGATATCTTCTATTTCTTGTTTAAAAAAGACCCTGTCTCTTTAAGAAAAATATATTAACGTAATATCCAAACTCATTAAATTCGCGGGAAACTTTTCCACGATATAGCTCATGTTATTACCCTCTTTATATTCAAATTCATTTCACCACAATAAATATATTTAACGGTTAACGGTACAAATTAACTTTAAACACAATGAAAATTAGAATTTAAATAAAAGTTACATAAGTTAACATTATTGAAATATTCATTTTTGATGAATATTAATTTATTTTCGCCACATTTTCCACCCATATAAAATCAAATAAAAATAATAAAAAAGCTAAATTAGCAGAAATAAAAACCATAAAAATGTAATAGTTTAGTTAAATCTTGTAACCTGAGCATCATTTTATGAAAGCAATCAGCTCTTGCAAAAAATTATCTATAACCAAAATAATCACAAACCATCATTCACTCCACTGTGACTTTCTAATTATGACAGTTTTCATTAAATTATCTTTTTTATTTGATTGCTTTTGAATTTTTCAAAAGTCAGCGTATATTTAATATTGAGCTCAAGATTAATACTATTTGATTACCACATAGTCATTGAGGAATTAAAGCATGAGTAATAATGCATTAAATTCAAAATACAATGGAATAGATGATGTCTATGCATCATTAGAATTATCCAAATCATTACCGAAAACCAAATTTCCATTGAAAGAACAAGCACCACGTAATGTATTTAGTGCAGTACGCGATGAATTAATGTTAGATGGGAATTCACGCCAAAACTTAGCAACATTCTGCCAGACATGGGTGGATGATGAAATTCGTGATTTAATGGACTTATCTATCGACAAAAATATGATAGATAAAGACGAATATCCACAAACAGCAGAAATTGAAAACCGCTGCGTACATATGTTAGCGGACTTATGGAATTCACCAGAAGCAGAAAATACCCTTGGTTGTTCAACCATCGGGTCCTCAGAGGCTGCAATGCTTGGGGGGCTCGCGTTAAAATGGCAATGGCGTAAAAAACAGGCTGCTAAAGGGAAACCAACCGATAAACCCAACTTAATTTGTGGCCCAGTTCAAATCTGTTGGCACAAATTTGCCCGTTACTTCGATGTTGAGCTCAGAGAAATCCCTCTGGAAGGTGACCGTCTCATCATGACACCGGAAGAAGTGCTCAAACGTGTCGATGAAAACACCATTGGTGTCGTGCCAACGCTAGGGGTGACATTTACCTGCCAATATGAGCCCGTAAAAGCGGTACACGATGCGCTCGATAAACTGCAAAAAGAGACGGGTCTGGATATTCCTATCCATGTGGATGGTGCGAGTGGCGGGTTCTTAGCCCCATTTTGTGCTCCCGATTTAGAATGGGACTTCCGCTTACCACGGGTAAAATCCATTAATGCATCAGGCCATAAATTTGGTTTAGCCCCATTAGGCGCTGGCTGGGTAGTTTGGCGTGAAGCCAAAGACCTTCCCGAAGAATTGATTTTTAATGTGAATTATTTAGGCGGTAACATGCCAACATTCGCACTGAATTTCTCTCGCCCTGGCGGTCAAATCATTGCTCAATATTATAATTTCTTGAGGCTAGGCCGCGAAGGCTATGCAAAAATCCACAACGCTTGCTATGCAACCGCACAATACCTCAGCCGTGAAATTGAAAAATTAGGGCCATTTGAAATGATTTTTGATGGTAATAGCCAAACGGGTATCCCTGCACTAGCATGGAAACTGAAAGAAGGCACAACCACCAGCAAATATTCCCTCTATGATATCGCAGACAAACTGCGTAGTCGCGGCTGGCAAGTTCCTGCCTATTCAATGCCAGCAAACCGTGAAGATCTTGTTATTCAACGTATTCTAGTGCGTCATGGCGTCAGTTTAGATTTAGCCGCATTACTCATTGATGACTTCAAACGTACATTAGAGTATTTCGATAAGCACCCCGTCAATAACCCGCTAACGGAAGAAGAAGGCGGCGGCTTTAATCACAGTTAATTCTTTTATTCATGATTGTGTTGTTAACGAGCCAAAGAGCCTTAGGTTCTTTGGCTCCTACTGAGATCCGCCCTGCAAAGGCAGATTGTTTATCGATTTGAGGAGAACTCGTATGGCAACAACGACAGCTCCAGCCACAAAGCAACTGACACTACTTGGCTTTTTTGCCATTACTGCATCAATGGTGATGGCCGTTTATGAATACCCAACATTTGCAACATCTGGCTTTAGCCTCGTATTTTTCCTGCTATTAGGAGGATTATTGTGGTTTATTCCTGTCGCATTGTGTGCCGCAGAAATGGCAACCGTAGAAGGTTGGGAGGAAGGTGGTGTATTTGCATGGGTTTCTAATACATTAGGCGAACGTTGGGGATTTGCCGCCATTTCATTTGGCTATTTACAAATTGCGATTGGCTTTATTCCTATGCTGTATTTCGTCTTAGGGGCTCTATCTTATATTTTAAATTGGCCAGAACTTAATACAGACCCAATCACCAAAACGATAGGGGCACTTGTTATTCTTTGGGTATTGGCTTTCACTCAGTTTGGTGGAACCAAATATACGGCAACGATTGCGAAAGTCGGTTTCTTTGCGGGTATCTTACTTCCAGCGCTGATTTTGGTCTTTTTGGCAATCAGTTATTTAGTCAGCGGCTCTCCATTGGCCATTGAAATTAGTACCGAAACCTTTATTCCTGATTTCACCAAAATTGGCACACTCGTGGTATTTGTCGCCTTTATTTTGAGCTATATGGGTGTTGAAGCTTCAGCAACTCACGTCAATGAGATGAAAAACCCCGGTCGAGATTACCCCGCAGCCATGTTTTTACTCATGATAGCGGCAATCTGTTTAAGCTCAATTGGTGGGTTATCGGTGGCAGCCGTGATCCCAAACAGTGAAATTAATTTATCTGCTGGCGTGGTACAGACATTCAATGTGCTTGTCACACACTTTAATTCATCCCTTGAATGGGCCGTAAGGATTATTGCTGCACTATTATTACTTGGCGTACTGGCTGAGATTGCTTCTTGGATTGTTGGACCATCCCGCGGTATGTATGTCGCGGCACAGAAAGGTATTCTGCCGCAAAGCTTTGCCAAAGTGAATAAAAATGGCGTACCGGTAACACTGGTGATTTCCCAGTTGCTGATCACAACAGTAGCGATTATCGTCCTCACCAATACTGGGGGCGGTGGTAATATGTCATTCCTTATTGCTCTAGCCTTAACGGTAGTTATCTATTTATGTAGCTATTTCATGCTATTTTTAGGTTATATGCAGTTAGTTTGCAAACAACCCGAGAAAAAACGTGTCTTTAATATACCGGGGGGTAAAGGCATTAAAGTTCTCATTGCGTTAGTCGGCCTAATTGTTTCTATTTTAGCCTTTGTGATTTCATTCTTCCCACCGAGTTCTTTACCGAATGGTGCGAGTAATACCACCTATGTGACGTTACTTGCGGTTAGCTTTGTGATTATTTTCTTACTGCCCTTTGTTATTTATGCTTTCCATAACAAACAAGGTAAGAAAACTAATGTCTCTATGGTGCATATCAAAACGCATAATGCGCCAACTAACCATTTCTTTATTCACCCTCGAGCTCGTTCTGCATATCACTTGATCCATCATGATAAGTCAGATGATAGCTCATCTAGCTCACATTGATTTGTAAAATGATAAGGGCTGCTAAATGGCAGCCCTTAAATTATTTAATTACTTTCAAATGAAGAAAACTAACCCGTATTACGCATTCCTGCTGCCACGCCGGCTATCGTCACCATCAGTGCTTGTTCAACACGAGGGTCTGAATGCTCTTGTTGGCGGGAACGGTGTAAAAGCTCTGCTTGTAAGACGTTTAATGGGTCAGTATAAACATTACGTAATGCGATAGATTCCGCTATCCAAGGTAAATCCGCCATTAGCGCTTCGTCTTTCGAAACCGCCAATACGCTTTTAATATCCTCAGACAACTGGTCACGCAATTTTTGCCCCAATGGCCATAAGCGCTCTTCTACCAAGCGGTGATCGTAATATTCCGCCAGCCATAAGTCCGCTTTTGCATAAACCATTTCTAACATCGCAATACGCGTATTAAAGAATGGCCACTGCTGCCACATTTCATCAAGAATGGCTTGTTTGCCTTCTTTCTCAATGACATGTTTTAACGCTGCTCCTGCCCCTAACCATGCGGGTAACATTAAGCGGTTTTGTGTCCATGCAAAAATCCATGGAATAGCACGCAAGGTTTCAACGCCCCCCGTTGGACGACGTTTAGCAGGACGTGACCCAAGCGGTAACTTGCCAAGCTCTAATTCTGGCGTCGCAGCACGGAAATAAGGGACAAAATCCGGTTGTTCACGTACATAATCACGGTACATCGCGCAAGAAACATCAGATAACGAATCCATCACCGACTTCCACTCATTTTTAGGCTCTGGTGGTGGTAATAGGTTCGCTTCTAATATTGCACTGGCGTATAACGCCAAGCTACTGATGGTCACTTGTGGTAAACCAAACTTGAAACGGATCATTTCCCCTTGCTCAGTCACACGCAAACCGCCTTTTAGACTTCCCGGGGGCTGAGATAATAATGCCGAATGTGCTGGCGCACCACCACGACCAATTGTGCCACCACGTCCGTGGAATAGCGTCAATGTCACGCCTTCTTTTTCGCACAACTTAATCAATGCATCTTGTGCGCGATACTGCGCCCATGAAGCCGCCATTACCCCTGCGTCTTTTGCTGAGTCCGAGTAACCAATCATCACCATTTGGCGATCATCGATAAGGTCGCGATACCATTCAATGCTTAAAAGCTTTGTCATCACACTTTCAGCATTATTTAAATCTTCCAGTGTTTCGAATAATGGCGCGACGGGTAAGCGAACTGACGCGCCATTCTCTTTCAGCAGTAATTTAACCGCCAACACATCTGATGGGACTTTCGCCATTGAAATCACATATGCCGCGACAGAATCATTTTTGGCTTTTGCTATCACTCGGCACGTTTCAAATACTTCCTGAGTTTCCGCACTTGGTTGCCAATCTTGTGGGATCAGTGGACGTAGAGATTGCAACTCAGCCAGTAAGAACTGCTGTTTCTCTTCTTCTGACCACTGAGAGTAATCACCCAGCCCTAAATACTGAGTTAGCTCTGCAATGGCTTCTGTGTGACGAGTGCTTTCTTGGCGCACATCAATACGTACCAGCTGTAAACCAAAGCTACGAATGCGACGCAAAGTATCCAAGAGCTGACCATTGGCAATAATTTTCATATTGCAGGCAATCAGTGACTGATAACACGCGTATAGCGGGTCCCATAATTGGGCGTTATCCACCAATAAGTCTGCCGGTGGTAAAACTTGCTCGCCTTTTACACGGCGCTCTAAGTACTCTAGCGTCGAAAATAGTTGGCTACGTAAATTCTTCGCGATTTGGCGATAAGGCTCATCAACGTCATCTCCCCCGGCTAACGCACGCAGCTCTGGGGTCGCTTCCGTCATCGAAAGTTCTGAAACCAATACTTGAATATCTTTGAGGAATAAGTCCGCAGCTTTCCAGCGACTTAACAATAGAACTTGGCGAGTCACATCCGCAGTCACGTTCGGGTTACCGTCACGGTCACCCCCCATCCATGAGGTAAAACGAATCGGATTGGCTTCAACGGGTAACACCGCGCCAATTGAGTCTTCCAGCTGTTCATTAAATTCACGTAAGAAAGCGGGAACCCCTTCCCATAATGAGTTTTCAACAACGGCAAAGCCCCATTTCGCCTCATCTATTGGTGTTGGGCGAATTTTACGGATCTCATCGGTGTGCCATGATTGCGCCACCAATTGGCGTAAGCGACGCATGATGTTATTGCGTTCGTAATCCGCAATATCATCATGGTCGAGTTGTGATAAACAGTTATTTACCTCAACCAATTTATGGATCAATGTACGACGAGCAATTTCTGTTGGGTGAGCCGTTAAAACCAGCTCAATTGAAAGCTGTTCAACCGCTTTTTGGATATCGCCATCAGTGAAGTTTTTGCCTTTTAGTCGGCCAAACAGATTTTTTAATGCGACTGGGTTACTTGCGGCTTCACCATGAGGTGAAATACTGTGGTATTGCTCCGCGACATTTGTCAGGTTTAAGAATTGGTTAAATGCCCTTGCAACGGGTAGCAATTCATCATTAGAGAGATTTTGTAATGTCATCAGCAGCTTTTGGCGCTGAACTTCATTACCTGCACGAGAAGATTTGGAAAGCTTACGAATGGACTCAACTTTGTCGAGTATGTCCTCACCTAAGGCTTCCTTGATGGTATCGCCGAGTAGCTTACCCAGCATACTGACATTACTGCGCATTGCGGAATATTGCTGATTCATGAGACTCCTGACCTTGTGCTTCTGGCAGAATGCATTCCCGCACGGTTCACGGTTAACAGACTGCTACCTGTTTCCTGTAACTAAATTTCAGTCGGCTGCGTTAGAGTTGTCGTTTTGTGATGCAGGCCGCTAAATTTACCCTTCAGTGTATATTCATATCAGAAAAAAATGACTTTGGGGGATTTTTCTGAAATTTAATTACAGCCTTATTTTTATTAATTTTTCTTATTTAAGTATTGTTTCAGCGCAATATATCGTCGATTCAGCACTTTTAAGACATGAATAATGTTTAAGAATTAAATCGTCAGAATAAAAAACAGAAAATGAAAGGATAAATTAAAAATTTTCATGACGCATTGATGCCCCCTATACCATAGGGAACACCAATACGATTGGAAAATGATTATAAAAGTTGAGAGAGTCGATTGAGATCGGATTGAATAGCGCCCGCAGTCACATCTCGTCCTGCGCCAGGGCCACGGATCACTAATGGGTTGTCTCGATACCAACGGCTTTCGATAGCAAACACATTGTCACCCGGTAATAATGAAGCCAGAGGATGTTCCGGTTTCACGGCTTCCACGCCCACTTTTGCCTTGCCTTTTACCGCATCAAACCGCGCTACATAGCGTAGCACTAACCCGAGCTCTTGCGCAGCTTCTAAGCGCTGCTGCATTTGTTCGTTAATGACAGCACTGTTTTCAAAAAACTCATCCAAAGAGCCCGTCTGTGCTTGTTTTGGTACTAAAGATTCAACCCTCACATCACCCGGCTCAATGTCATAACCCGCTTCACGGGCTAAAATAATTAATTTCCGCATAACATCTTGCCCTGATAGGTCAATACGTGGGTCTGGCTCAGTTAACCCTTGCTGCCAAGCTTGCTCTACTAGCTCACTAAATGGAATGGAGCCGTCAAACTGTAAAAATAGCCATGATAGCGTTCCCGAAAAAATACCACTGATACTCAGGATAGAATCACCGCTTTCTTTTAAATCCCTAACCGTATAGTTAATCGGTAACCCTGCCCCTACTGTCGCGTTATATAACCAATGACGACCTGTTTTTGAAAATGCATCGCGGATTTGACGATATTGTGCCGTTTGCGCTGCACCCGCAATTTTATTTGCACTGATCACATGAAAGCCATAACTCGCAAAATCAACATAATTATTTGCCAGTGTTTCACTTGCCGTGACGTCTAACACCACGAGATCATCATAAGGGTGGGAACGCATCCATAAAAATAGGTTATCGTCCTCATGCTCTACGGCTTCATCATCAAAGAAAGCTAGTGCACGACTTGGGTCAATCCCTTGGTAATTCAGTAAGCTACGGCGGCTGTCTACTACGCCTGCTAAGACAAAATCAAAGTCACTACGTGCCGAAATTTTGTGTTGTTCCGCGTCAAAAAGCTCTAGCCAACGCGCACCAATATTTCCTTTACCAAATAACACTAAACCAATGCGTTTTTCTGCACGAAATAAGCTCTGGTGCATCCCTTGAATTAGGTGCTCTGTTTGGTTTGAGCGCAATACCGCCACTAAACTAATCGCATCCTCTGAATGCCAAATAAATTCAACAGGTTGCCCTTTCAGTTCCTCATAAAAACGGTGGCTATGTAGCGGTTTTTTACATACCCCCGCACCGACTAATGCCACCAGAGAAAAACCTTCGCGTAATGATAATGACCCCGGTAAACCGGCTTCTTCAAGAGCATTTAAAGCACTCTCGACAATTTCGGAGGTATAACATAATTGCAGTAAAGAACGGTCATGATGAATACCGCGAGCCAAAGGACGTAATTGAGCTCGTTTAAGTAATAAGTCCACATCTTTGCAAATTTGTTTAAAGTCACGCCCTGTCGCGATGCGCAATTCAATTAAGCACACATCATCATGGCTAGTGACAATTTTTGCTCCTGCACCTGACGCAAGTACCCGCTCAATTTTTGTTGAACCTTGTTCAGGTTGATAGCTACACCTTAATTGCAAATCAATATTACTCACGGAAACAGGCTGTAAAGTGCGTGTGTGTAAAACAGGTGCCGCCAAACGTGCTAATTCACTGGCTTCATCTAGGCGCAGTAAGGGTAACAAACAGGCATCTTTCACCTTGCGAGGGTCCGCGCTATATACCCCAGCGACATCACTCCAAATCGTGACTTTTTCTACATCAGCCAACGCGCCGACTTGTGTTGCAGAATAGTCACTCCCATTACGCCCAAGCAGTACGGTTTCACCTTGCTGATTACGCGAAATAAAGCCTGTCACGACAATACGCCTGTTCGGTAACTGAGTTAGCTGCTGTTGCAATAAATAACGTGATTGGATTTCATCAACCTGTGGTTGTGCCGCGCGTTCGGCGCGTAAAAATAAGCGTGCATCTAACCAAGCGCTCATCATACCTGCCTGTGCAAGCACTTCAGCCATGAGACGCGCAGACCAAATTTCACCATGGCCGACCAATTCTGCATAAGTCGCATCATTTGTGGGTTGATCCAACAATGCACTTAAACGCTCTAAATCGTGAATAAATAGTTGGCTTAATTCTATGGCTTTCTGTTCGGGTAAAAGAGATTCAATTAAATCAAGTTGATAACAGCGTAATGACTGTTGAGCTTGATGAGCTGAAATACGGTCACTTTGGCTTAATTTCAACCAATTAATCAACTGATTGGTTGTACTACCCGCGGCAGAAACCACCATTAAATCACCGGGTTGGCTATAGTTTGCCATAATTGTTGCAACGCGTTGATAGCACTTCGCATCGGCTAAACTGCTGCCCCCAAACTTATGTAACTGGCGGTGGCAAGGAGCCACCTCAACCGCTGTTAGTACACTCATCAAAAAACTCCGCTAACGTTGTGCCGCAACCTTAAATGCGTGGTCTAAGTCTGTGATTAAATCCTGAGAGTCTTCAATTCCCACTGAAATTCTTAGCAAGCTATCTGTGATCCCCGCTTGCGCACGGGCTTCTGCTGACATACCTGCATGCGTCATTGTCGCGGTATGGGAAATCAATGTTTCCACACCACCTAATGACTCCGCTAATGTAAACAAGCTGAGTGAGCGAAGAAAATGGCGAAGTTGTGACTCATCACCTGCAAATTCAAAACTCAGCATCGCTCCAAAGCCTTTTTGTTGTTTTACTGCTATTTCGTGCCCGGGGTGATCTTCTAATGCAGGATAATACAATTTTTTCACTAAAGGCTGTGATTTAAGATATTTTACGATCTCTTGTGCATTTTGCTGTTGCTGTAATACACGTGGAGATAATGTCCGAATACCTCTCAATAGTAGATAGCTATCAAAAGCGCCCCCAGTAACACCAATATTATTCGCCCACCAAGCAAGCTCTGTTACCCACTTTTCTTCTTTCGCAATCACCACCCCTGCAACGATATCAGAATGGCCATTCAGGTATTTAGTGCATGAATGCACCACAAAATCTGCACCGAGTGAAAGAGGCTGCTGCAAAATTGGGCTTAAAAAAGTATTATCTACAACGACTAATGCACCTACATCATGAGCCAACTGTGCAATATGCTGTATATCAAAAATTCTTAATAGCGGGTTACTTGGTGTTTCGATTAACACTAATTTGGGCTTTTTCGCTAATGCAGCCTGCAATGCAGATTCATCACTTTGGTCGACAAATTGCACCTGATACGCCCCACGCTGGCTTTGGCTATTAAATAACCGGTAGCTTCCGCCGTAACAGTCATGTGGCGCAACGAGTAAATCCCCCGGTTGCAGAAAAACGGTACATAACAGGTGAAGCGCAGACATCCCACTGTTAGTCATTACCGAACCACTACCCCCCTCAAGTTGTGCCAATGTTTTTTGCACAATATCACGCCCTGGGTTTCCACGACGTGAATAATCATGAGCTCTCGGTTCATTAAAATCAGTAAAATTATAGGTACTGGATAAATAAATGGGAGGCACTACGCAACCAAATTGTTGGTCTTCATTTAATCCATTATGAATTGCGATAGTTGACGGCTTGTAAGTCATAAACGCTTCTCCTGAACAGTGATAGGCTAAATCATACCCATCGGATGTTTGGACGTCAACATATCTAGACGTCCAAACCTCTTTACGTTTATATCAACTAATGGAATAATCAACCTTAATTATGATGTGTAAATTGATAGTCAATCACACAAATCAGCTTAACTTACTAATTTCACAAAAAATATTGTGATAAACTAAGTGAAGTGTCGTCACGTTTGTATGCAGTTCTTCATCCTTGAAAGCTTAGATTAAGTTTCTATTAAAAAGAATGTGCATATTATTTTTAATTATTACTGAAAATATCCAAGGTATCCCATGGCTGAATGGAATGGTGAGTATGTCAGTCCGTATGCTGAACATGGCAAAAAGAGTGAGCAAGTTAAAAAAATCACAGTATCTATCCCATTAAAAGTACTGAAAATTTTAACTGATGAGCGGACTCGTCGTCAGATTAACAACTTACGCCATGCCACTAACAGTGAACTCCTGTGTGAAGCTTTTTTACATGCATTCACAGGCCAACCACTGCCAAATGATGAAGATTTGCGTAAAGAGCGTAATGACGAGATCCCTGAAGCTGCAAAAGAAATTATGCGTGAATTAGGTATCGACCCTGAAACGTGGGAATACTAATCCCAATTAGTCGCCATTACGTGCCTAAAAGTTTTGACTACGTCGCAAGCCTTGCGGCGTAGTTACCCCTCTATATTTCCGCCCAGATACCTATGAATGAGTTTAAATTCAACAAGCACTAGGTAGGCCATTACTCATTTTGCCAAACCTAATCCATTAACATCAAACACTGTTAAAATTGACAGGATAACAACTTAGCTTTTTGTGCTTTTCTGTGTTTTAGTTCTATTTAATTAGCAAATTTAATATTTTAAAAGCAATTTGTTTTGTTTATCAATAATTTGATAATTCCACTTAAATCAATTAAAAATTATGCCATATAATAGATAAGGATATTTAACTAACTATTAAATGGTAAATAAGCAATGAAAAAAGTAATTTTAGTTTCTCTTTTAAGCCTTACGTTTAGTGGTCTGGCTATGGCATCTAGTAATGGTTTTTATGTTTCTGGAAAATTAGGTACATCTATTCTTAAATTATCAGACCAGAAATGGGAAGAATCAGATGTAGGTTTTTATGAAAGCTATAACAACGGTAGCAAAACCAAGGCAGTATTCGGTGGTGGTATTGCATTAGGTTATGACTTATATGATGTGACATCTCTTCCGTTACGTGCTGAATTAGATATTGCACTAAGAGGTAAAGCTTCATCTAAACATAATCTTTTCTATGAAAACAATAGCTTCTTTACCGCTTCAGATGACATCAAAAACGATATCACATTGAATACCTTCATGGTTAATGCTTATTATGACTTCAAAAATGAAACCAATTTTACCCCTTACGTATCAGTTGGATTAGGTTTAGCAAGTATTAAGCATAAATCTAGTTATTCATACGAAGAAAAAAGCCATCATGGTATGTACTATGGCTATGATTCATTCTCTAAATCGAAAACCAACAGTAACTTTGCTTGGAGCTTAGGTTTAGGTTCACAATATGCAATTAATGATAATCTTTCATTAGATTTAAGCTATCGTTTCTTAGATGCAGGAAAATCAGATGTTAGCTATAACGCAGATGGCGAAACGCTCAAGTCCAAAGTGAAAGTACGTAGTAATGACATCATGTTTGGCGTGGTTTACCGTTTCTAACGGCTTATTTTAGGCATTAAAAAAGGGAAACTCAGTTTCCCTTTTTTTTCGCATTCACAAGTTCGATTATTTTTTAGAACCTGGGATGCTGAAACGTTGGTTGAAGCGATCAACACGACCACCAGTCGCAACATCACGCTGTTTACCAGTATAGAACGGGTGGCAGTTACCACAAACGTCCAGGTTCAGCGAGTGACCAGCAGTTGAATTAATTTTCATTACATTACCGCAAGAACAAGTTGCAGTAACTTCTTCGTATTTAGGGTGAATACCTTTTTTCATGGGAGAACCTCTATTAAGGCCGTGTCGCCATTCCAGCCCTAACGCCGGACACCACACGTCGTGTTGATTGAATTTAATATATTGGTAAAAATAGATACCAAAGGCGGCGGATCATACAGAAATTCTGTTTATCACGCAATGAAAACCGAGTAAATTTTGTGGTACTCTAGTCAACAATCGCTCGCATTATCGCATAAAAAACAGACGGAAAACCAGATATGATCGTCGTTCAGGTGGCTTTACCTGTCCCTTTAAACCGCACATTTGATTATCGCCTTCCTGATAACATGCCACTCCCAGTGATTGGCAGCCGTGTTATGGTGCCATTTGGCAAGCGCCAAGCCCTTGGTATTGTGGTAAAGCACAGCGATAAAAGCGAGTTTGCTGAAGATAAATTAAAAGCCATCGAGTTGGTTCTCGACCACCAAACACTCTTCCCTGATGATATTTGGCAGCTCTTACTGTGGTCTTCTCAATACTATCATTACCCAATAGGCGAAGTACTCTTCCACGCATTACCCACACTATTGCGCCAAGGTAAACCCGCTGAATTTACCCCTATTTGGCAATGGCAAGTAACGGATGAAGGCTTAGCGGTTGACCTTAATGAACTAAAACGTTCTCCAAAACAGCAGCAAGCTCTTGCACTTTTGCGTCGTAGACCCGTTTATCGCCATCAAGTCAGTGAGCTTGAAATCAGTGAAAGCGCTCTGCAAGCACTGAAAAAGAAAGCTTATATTGATTTACACCCCGTTCAACCGACTAGCGAAAAGTGGCAACCAAGCTTTACAGTTTGTGGTGAAAGGCTGCGCCTTAATAGTGAGCAAGCCACAGCGGTCGGTGCTATACGTGCTGAAGATGACCAATTTTCGCCATGGCTGCTCGCAGGGATCACAGGGTCCGGTAAGACGGAAGTATATCTGAGTGTATTGGAAAATGTCCTTGCCCAAGGTAAGCAAGCTTTAGTTTTGGTGCCTGAAATTGGCTTAACCCCACAAACCATTAACCGTTTTCGTGAGCGCTTCAATGCCCCCGTAGATGTTTTGCACTCAGGGCTTAACGATAGCGAGCGTTTAGCTGTTTGGTTACGCACTAAACAAGGGCAAAATGCCATTATTATTGGTACTCGCTCGGCACTGTTCACCCCTTTCGCCCACCTTGGCATTATTATTATTGATGAAGAGCATGACAGCTCATATAAACAGCAAGATGGCTGGCGTTATCACGCCCGTGATTTAGCTGTTTTCCGTGCTAAAAAGAACAATATACCGATTGTCATGGGGACCGCGACCCCGTCATTGGAAACCTTATTCAATGTTCAACAACATAAATATCGGCAATTAAATCTCACGATTCGTGCCGGTAATGCACGTCCTGCGGCTCAACACCTTATTGACTTAAAAGGCCAGCCGTTAAAATTTGGCCTTTCGCATTTATTGATTCAACATATTAAAGAACACCTTGCACAAAACAATCAGGTGATTTTATTTTTAAATCGTCGAGGCTATTCTCCGACATTAATTTGCCATGAATGTGGTTGGATTGCGGAGTGCCAGCGTTGTGACCACTATTACACCTTGCACCAAAACTTTCATCAATTACGCTGCCACCATTGTGATAGCCAACGCCCTGTGCCTCGCCAATGCCCACAATGTGGTTCAACGCATTTAGTGCCTGTTGGTATGGGAACTGAGCAACTTGAGGAAGGTATCTGTGAACTATTCCCTGATACCCCTGTTACCCGTATTGACCGTGATACCACCAGCCGCAAAGGGGAACTGGAGCAGCATTTAAACCAAGTGCATGAAGGAGGAGCTCGCATTCTTATTGGTACGCAGATGCTCGCCAAGGGCCACCACTTTCCTGATGTCACCTTAGTCGCCTTATTAGATGTCGATGGGGCATTATTCTCGAGCGACTTCCGTGCAGCCGAACGGTTTGCCCAATTATACGTGCAAGTTTCTGGTCGAGCGGGGCGAGCCGGTAAGCAAGGCGAAGTGTTCTTACAAACCCACCATCCCGAGCACCCTCTGTTACTCACACTGCTTGAAGAGGGTTATAATGCATTTACCCAAGAAGCGATGGAGGAGCGTAGGGTCGCGATGTTACCGCCTTATACCAGCCATATATTGATCCGCTCGGAAGATCACAACAACCAAGATTCACGCCAATTTCTGCAAAATGTGCGGCAATATATTGCTGAACATCCCCAAAGTGACGCGAAAATGTGGATCCTAGGCCCTTCGCCGTCGATTCAAGCCAAACGCGGTGGCCGATTCCGCTGGCAATTGCTATTGCAGCACCCTTCACGACTTTATCTACAGCAGTTTATGGCGAAGCGACTGCCAGAAATACTTCAACAGCCAGAAAGTCGCAAGGTAAAATGGAACATTGATGTTGACCCGACGGATTGTTAACTCATTATCCATGCTAAATGATTCATTTTATCTAACCATTTAACGTTATAAACCATACCAATATTTTCTTCGCAGTATGTTGATAAATTTGAATTATTTACCCTATAATGCTAAACAGTCAAATTGAGCATTTTTTATACACATTGAGTTTCATTTATCTTTTTGCCCTTAGAATTATTTTCAAAATTTGCGAAGTAGCTCTAAAAAATGACGCAAGTCACACTTTTTATGCAAACTAGGTAACAGATATTATTGAGAAACCAATTAGAATAACCACTAATAATGACGTACTTGCGCCATTCAAAAAAAGCAAACGATTAAATCAATCTAAGGAAGGCGTTGTGGAAAGTAAAAAACACAATAACACGGCAACAATGAAAGATGTTGCTAGTGCCGCGGGCGTTTCGACAGCGACGGTGTCTAGAACACTCATGAACCCGGAAAAAGTTTCTTTGCAAACACGCCAAAAAGTCGAACAAGCGGTGATGGATGTTGGATATTATCCTCATAACCTTGCTAGAAGCTATAAGCGCAATGAATCAAAAACAATTCTAGTACTCGTTCCTAATATCCGTGACCCTTTCTTTAGTGATGTCGTGTGCGGCATTGAAGAAATCGCAGCTCAAGAAGGCTACTTTGTTTTGATTGGGGACTGCAAACACCAAGAAAAACAAGAAAATGCCTTTATTAACCTCATTATTACCAAACAAATTGATGGCATGGTCTTACTGGGTTCAAATATTCCCTTCGATATCTCAACCGAAGAGCAGAAAAACCTCCCTCCGATTGTGATGGCAAATGAATTCGCCCCTGAACTAAAGCTGCCTACTGTACATATTGATAACCTCACAGCCGCATTTAATGCGACACATTACCTGCAAAAACAAGGCCATAAACTGATTGCTTGTATTGCAGGCCCCAACCATATGCCTTTAAGCCAATACCGTTTAGAAGGTTATAAAAAAGCCATGTTGCGTACAGGCGAAAAATTGCGTGAAAATTATATTGTTCGTGGCGATTTTACCCATGAAGGTGGCGCTGAAGCGGTAAAAACATTACTGTCACTTCCTGAACCACCAACCGCAATCTTTTGCCATAGTGACATCATGGCGATTGGCGCGATGTGGCAAGCGAAAAAAATGGGCTTAACGCTCCCAGATGACCTCTCTTTTGTTGGTTTCGATAACTTAGAACAAGCAAAATACACCTTACCAGCCCTAACGACTATCAACCAACCTCGCGCTGAAATTGGTCATCATGCGATGCAATTACTGCTTGAGCAGATCCATGGACACAATGTTAACCCGGGCTCACGTCTCCTAGATTCTGATTTAATCATCAGAGAGAGCACAAAAGCGCCTAAAAGCTAGTCAAAGTTGCTCAGGTTAAGTAACATGTTAAGCCAAATGACGACGAACAATTGATAACTAGTGAATTAATAGCGTGGCACAAAAAGATTATGTAGCTCGAGGGCGCTCATCCGCTCGTAAAAAAAGCAAAGGTAAATCCAAGAAAGCACAAGGACTACCAATGACAACATTGGTTGTCGCTGTCGCGATTGTCGTGCTATTTGTTGGCGGCCTGTTTTACATCACCCAAAATAAAAAGGACACGCCGCAACCCCAAGTTGTCACACCAACAACACCGGGAAGTACGCTTCCACCAAAACCTGAAGAGCGTTGGCGCTATATTAAAGAGCTCGAACGTCGTGGTGTGGATACGCCAAATATTCAACAACCAAGCACAGGTAATAATATTGTGCGCCCATCAGATTTAACACCTGAGCAGCGCCAGCTATTAGAACAAATCGATTCTGATCGACGTCAACCTGTGACCAATTTACAAGAAGTTCCCTCGAATGGTAAACCGGTGCCACGCTCACAAGTGCTAATCAATGAGCCAGCCCAACCTATCGAGCCAGTGCAACGTAAACCGGCGGCTAATATCCCTCCGAAGCTTGAGGCTCAACCAACTGCGCCAGCAGCTCAACCACAAACAGCACCAAGTACTAAACCGGCTAACAGTTTGCAAAACATGATTGTTCAATGTGGTTCATTCCGTACAGCTGAACAAGCCGGGTCTGTACAAGCCACTCTGGCATTTTCAGGTATTGAAAGCCGTGTAAGTGCAGGTGGTGGTTGGCACCGTATTGTTTTAGGCCCTTATTCCAAGTCCACTGCCGAAAAAATGCGTGACCGCGCAGCAAGTGCAGGTGTTTCTGGTTGTATTCTTCGTGCGTCTGGGGGTTGAAAAACCTCAGCGCCCCCCCCATGTACTGTTTTAATGTACTCATGAGCGGTACTTTGTGTCTTCAACCTAGTTCAAGTGATAGTTAATTAAACAACTATCACTTGAATTTAATCTTTTGAAAATCACATTCAACCGCATTCTTTTTTGTAATAAAACCAGGGGCTAACTCATGACAACAATCGTAAGTGTTCGCCGTAATGGCCAGGTCGTAATTGGTGGTGATGGACAGGCGACGATGGGTAATACCGTCATGAAAGGCAATGTCCGCAAAGTTCGCCGTTTATACAACGACAAAGTCATTGCCGGATTTGCCGGTGGCACCGCAGACGCATTCACATTATTTGAACTGTTCGAGCGCAAACTCGAACTTCATCAGGGCCATTTAACCAAAGCAGCCGTTGAACTTGCTAAAGATTGGCGTACTGACCGCATGCTTCGTAAATTAGAAGCCTTATTAGCTGTCGCTGATGAACACACTTCACTAATCATTACGGGTAATGGTGATGTGGTTCAACCGGAAAACGACTTGATTGCTATTGGCTCCGGTGGCCCATATGCGCAATCAGCCGCACGTGCTTTGTTAGAAAATACAGACTTAAGCGCTAAAGAAATCACTGAAAAAGCGCTCGCTATTGCGGGTGATATCTGTATTTACACCAACCATAACGTCAACTTTGAAGAAATTTCTTCAAAATCATAAGGATTTAGTATGTCCGAAATGACTCCACGCGAAATTGTCAGCGAACTCGACAATCATATTATTGGCCAAAATAAAGCCAAACGTTCTGTTGCGATTGCTCTGCGTAACCGCTGGCGCCGTATGCAGTTAAACGAAGTATTACGTCACGAAGTCACACCAAAAAATATTTTGATGATTGGGCCAACAGGGGTGGGTAAAACTGAAATTGCTCGCCGCCTTGCGAAATTAGCCAATGCGCCATTTATCAAAGTCGAAGCGACCAAATTTACTGAAGTCGGCTATGTAGGTAAAGAAGTTGACTCCATCATTCGCGATTTAACTGATTCAGCCGTTAAAATGGTGCGTTTGCAGTCTATCGAGAAAAACCGCTATCGTGCTGAAGAAATGGCTGAAGAGCGTATTTTAGATGTGCTTATCCCACCAGCAAAAAATAACTGGGGGCAGTCTGAGCCAACGGATGAGCATTCCCCAGCTCGCCAAGCATTCCGTAAAAAATTACGTGAAGGCCAATTAGACGATAAAGAAATTGAAATCGAAGTTGCGGCCTCCCCTATGGGCGTTGAAATTATGGCGCCTCCGGGCATGGAAGAGATGACAAACCAGTTACAATCCATGTTCCAAAACTTAGCAGGCCAAAAACAAAAACCTCGTAAGATGAAAATCAAAGAGGCATTCAAACTGCTCGTTGAAGAAGAAGCGGCTAAATTAGTCAACCCTGAAGAACTGAAAGAGCAAGCGATTGAAGCCGTTGAACAAAATGGTATTGTTTTCATCGATGAGTTCGACAAAATTTGTAAACGTGGCGGACAAAGTTCAGGCCCAGACGTATCCCGTGAAGGGGTTCAACGTGATTTACTGCCATTAATCGAAGGCTGTACCATTTCTACTAAACACGGGATGGTCAAAACTGACCACATTCTGTTTATTGCTTCAGGTGCATTCCAAGTTTCGAGCCCATCAGACTTGATCCCTGAGCTCCAAGGTCGTCTACCAATTCGTGTTGAGCTACAAGCGCTGACCACTGAAGATTTTGTACGAATTTTGACGGAACCAAACGCTTCATTAACTGAACAATATAAAGCGTTAATGGCAACAGAAGGCGTGAATATTGAATTCACAACTGACGGTATTCGTAAAATTGCAGAATCAGCATGGCAAGTGAATGAGTCAACCGAAAATATTGGTGCTCGTCGCTTGCACACGGTGCTTGAACGCTTAATGGAAGATATTTCTTTCGATGCCAGTGACCGTAACGGGCAAACTATCCAAATCGATGCAGACTATGTCAAACAGCACTTAGATGAGCTGGTGGCAGATGAAGACTTAAGTAGATTTATTTTATAATCTTATTAATTATCTGGTTTTCATGTATCCTTAATATACATCGACTAAAGTGCAGCTTTTATCGCTGCACTTTTTTCTATGAAATATTCTGCCCATTGCATTGAAAATACTAAGGTATTCATCTATATGATGGGTTATTAAACTATCAAGAACACGTCTCTAAAGAGTTTGAATTATAGGTAACTGCATGCAGTCGACATCCACAACAATAAGTCGTAAACAAGCTTGGATTGAAAGTCTCCGCCCTAAAACCCTACCATTAGGGGTGATTGCGATTGTGACAGGCTCTGCACTCGCTTATTTAACGAATAATTTTAAATGGCCCGTCGCTTTATTAGCACTTATCACCGCGGGGTTATTACAGATTTTATCGAACCTTGCGAATGACTATGGTGATGCGGTCAAAGGCTCTGATACGGCTGAACGTATTGGTCCATTACGCGGCATGCAAAAAGGCGTTATCACGCAAGCAGATATGAAAAAGGCGCTCAAGCTAAATATTACAGCAGCCTGCCTTTCTGGCTTACTCTTAATTATTGTCGCCTGTGAAAAACCAGAGGATGCCATTGGTTTCGTCGCATTAGGGCTTATTGCTATCTTAGCTGCCATTACCTATACCGTTGGCAAGAAACCGTATGGATACCTAGGGCTAGGGGATATTTCTGTCTTGATCTTCTTTGGCTGGCTAAGTGTCATTGGGACTTATTATTTACAGGCTAATAGTTTTAATATCATCACTGTCCTGCCTGCAACGGCCTGTGGGTTGCTCTCTGTCGCGGTATTGAATATCAATAATATGCGTGATATCGAAAATGATATTAAAGCAGGCAAAAACACCTTAGCGGTGCGCTTAGGCCCCCAAGGCGCTCGCATTTACCACACTATTATTATAGTTACGGCTATTTTATGTTTGGCCTTTTTTAATCTAATTTATTTGCACGGATGGAGCGGTTGGTTATTTTTACTTGCCGTACCGATGTTAATGAATCATTTACGCCGTGTTCTGAGTGACCCTACGCCAGAAGGTATGCGTCCTTTACTGGAAAATATGGTAAAAGCCGCGCTCGTGACTAACGTTTTATTCTCTATCGGCGTTGTGATGAGCAAATAATAATCACTATTTGTCGTTTTTTTGACTTTTTCCGCCTATTTTTAGGCGGGTAGCTTTGCCAAGTACGGTTCAAAAGGGATATACTGGTTACCTCTTGCAGCAAAAAAGACCTAACTCCTATGAAATATGATACTTCCGAACTCTGCGATATATACCAAGAAAGCGTTAACGTGGTAGAACCCCTTTTCTCCAACTTTGGTGGACGTACTTCATTTGGCGGTCAAATCATTACGGTTAAGTGTTTTGAAGATAACGGCCTAGTGTATGATTTGCTGGAAGAGGATGGTTCTGGTCGTATTCTACTGATTGATGGCGGCGGCTCTGTCCGTAAGGCACTCATTGATGCTGAAATTGCAAGGCTAGCCGTTGATAACCACTGGGAAGGTATTGTGGTTTATGGTGCAGTCCGTCAAGTTGATGCACTGATGGAGCTTGATCTCGGTATTCAAGCCATTGCTGCAATGCCTGCTGGTTGCCCTGATGAAGGTATTGGGGAAAGTGATATCCGAGTCAACTTTGGTGGAGTCACCTTCTTCTCTGGTGATTACCTCTATGCCGATAACACCGGTATTATCCTTTCTGAAGAGCCATTAACACCTTATGAGAACGACGGTTTCGTTGAAGATGACAATATCGACGCATAATCCGTTAAAAATTCTATAAATAAGGGCTGCAATGATTTGCGGCCCTTATTTTTATCTCAATCGGGCGAAAAGACGAAGCCAACCCTGTGACAACGTGAGGTATGACGAAAGTTTCTCTAAACCCTACAATGTGAGGCATAACAAATATTTCTCTAAATAATTCGTGTTGTAGGTAGGCGGCAAAGTCGATAAGACCCTAGAGGCATATAACGTCTGTGACTAGGGCGAAGAGACGAAGCCAACACCCTACAATGTGAGGCATAACAAACATTTCTCTAAATAATTCGTGTTGTAGGTAGGCGGCAAAGTCGATAAGACCCTAGGAGCATACATAAGTATGTGACTAGGGCGAAGAGACGAAGCCAACACCCCTACAACGCGAAGTATGACGAGAAATTACACTTCTTCCATCTTACCGAGCAAAGTGCGCAGACGCTCTTGCCAAGCTTGCTGCTCTTGCTTTAACTGTTCATTTTCACGCACCAGTGAATCTGTGCCTGATTTTGCTGTTTCCAGTTCTTGGCTTAACGCACCATTTTTATCTTTTAATTCATCGATTTCCATTTGTAACAGTGTGATTGTATCAATCGCTTGTTGAACTTTGGATTCGAGTTTCTCAAATACTTCAAATGACATAATTCTGGTCTCCCTTATCAGCTTTTACACGATTGTAAGTAGCATGATCCTCTGTGTCCAGTTCCTTCCTTCTGAATCGTCATAACTTTCATTAAGAAACACTGGTCAGATCACATCACAAAGGTCGAATCCATCACTATTTTTGATTGTTTTGTTTCGCTTTAGTGATGTAACACACACTTTTCAATTTCGATATTTCTCGTTTATGTTCTTTAACGATAAATTTACAGTTAATGATTTTCGATTAGAAAATCTTAACTTAAAAAAACATTACAATATTTTTCATTTTCGTAGGATAGAAACATATGAGCCAAATGACGACTACATCACTCACGGGTCAGTGCATCTCAGAGTTTTTAGGGACTGCGTTACTGGTCTTTTTTGGTCTAGGTTGCGTTGCTGCCGTTAGGATAGCGGGCGCACAACTAGGCTTGTGGGAAATAAGTATTATATGGGGCTTTGGCGTTGCTTTAGCCGTTTACCTAACCGCTGGCACCTCAGGTGCCCACCTAAACCCAGCCGTCACCCTGGCACTATGGCTGTTTGCGTGTTTTGATAGACGCAAAGTCGTGCCTTATATCATCGCACAGATGCTAGGTGGCTTCTTTGCTGCCGCATTAGTCTACTCAATGTATTCCCCTGTATTTTTCGATTACGACCAAGTCCATCACATCATTAGAGGCTCACAAGAAAGCTTATTTACTGCGGGTGTTTTCTCTACCTACCCAGCCCCACAAATTAGTGTTCCTCATGCATTCTTTATTGAGGTCATTATTGCGGCCATTCTTGTTTGTTTAATACTCGCGTTAACTGATGATGGCAACGGTGTTCCTCGTGGCCCACTCGCGCCATTGTTAATCGGTATTTTAATTGCCGTCATCGGTGGGTCATTTGGCGCGCTCACAGGGTTCGCACTTAACCCTGCTCGTGACTTTGGTCCAAAGGTTGTGGCTTACCTCGCAGGTTGGGGTGATATTGCCCTGACTGGTGGCCGCGATATTCCGTATTTCCTTGTCCCATTGACAGCACCTATTGTTGGTGGTCTGCTAGGCGCATTCGCCTATCGCAAACTGATTGGTCGCCACTTACCTTGCATGGTATGTGAAGAAGAGACCAAAACAGAAACATTATCCGTTAAAAACACCAAATCCTCGGAACAGGCTTAAATTATGACAACTGAAACCACTATTGCGAAAAAGTATATTGTTGCACTCGACCAAGGCACAACCAGCTCACGCGCAGTTGTACTCGACCATGATGCAAATATTGTCAGCATTTCACAACGTGAATTCACCCAAGTTTATCCTAAACCAGGTTGGGTGGAACATGACCCAATGGAAATTTGGGCATCACAAAGCTCAACACTTGTAGAAGTACTCGCTAAAGCGGATATTCGTACTGATGAAGTCGCTGGCATTGGGATCACTAACCAACGTGAAACCACCATCGTATGGGAAAAAGCCACAGGTAAGCCTGTTTATAATGCGATTGTATGGCAATGTCGCCGTACTGCTGATTTTTGTACGCATCTAAAACAAAATGACCGCGATTTAGAAGAGTATATTCGCCAAAATACGGGGCTGGTTGTTGACCCCTATTTCTCCGGTACAAAAGTAAAATGGATTTTAGATAATGTTGAAGGCGCACGTGAACGCGCAGAGAAAGGCGAATTACTGTTTGGGACAGTGGATACTTGGCTCGTTTGGAAAATGACACAAGGCCGTGTTCATGTCACCGACTACACCAATGCCTCTCGAACTATGTTATTCAATATCCGTAACCTTGAGTGGGATGACAAAATTCTCAAAGCGCTCAATATTCCACGTGCAATGCTCCCTGAAGTACGCCCCTCTTCCGAAGTCTACGGGCAAACCAATATTGGGGGGAAAGGTGGGACTCGTATCCCAATTTCAGGGATGGCGGGAGACCAACAAGCCGCTCTATACGGCCAACTGTGTGTAAAACCGGGTATGGCTAAAAACACTTATGGAACCGGCTGTTTTTTACTGCTAAATACAGGGGAAACCGCAGTACGTTCAAATCATGGCCTACTGACAACTATCGCGTGCGGTCCAAAAGGCGAAGTCAATTATGCCCTTGAAGGTGCCGTTTTCGTAGGCGGTGCATCTATTCAATGGCTACGCGATGAATTGAAATTGATTGATGAATCGACTGACTCTGAGTACTTTGCCACTAAAGTGAAGGACAGTAATGGCGTGTATGTTGTTCCCGCCTTTACAGGCTTAGGCGCACCATATTGGGACCCGTATGCGCGTGGCGCTATTTTTGGCCTAACGCGTGGCGCAAATCGCAACCACATCATTCGCGCAACCTTAGAGTCCATCGCTTATCAAACCCGTGATGTACTCGATGCAATGCAAGCAGACTCTGGTGAACGCTTAAAAGCACTGCGGGTTGATGGGGGCGCTGTCGCCAATAACTTTTTAATGCAATTCCAGTCAGATATTTTAGGTACTCCTGTTGAGCGTCCTGAAGTGAGGGAAAGCACCGCGTTGGGCGCCGCTTACCTTGCAGGTTTAGCGGTTGGCTTCTGGAATAACCTTGATGAGTTACAGAGCAAAGCGACCATTGAGCGTGTATTCAAACCGGGTATCGAAACAACAGAACGTAATTTCAAATACGAAGGGTGGAAAAAAGCCGTAGCACGCGCCCAAGAGTGGGAAGACCGCGGCTAGTCTATTTTTAACCGCCTTTATTTTTAATCCCCCAAGGCCATATAATTTATATGGCCTTTCCTCTTTCCCCTGTCCACTTCCCCTATAAATATCACTTTTTCCTAATAACTAATTAGTTAATCAATGAAAGTGCAGTTATTAAAACAATAATAAATTAGACCGTTTTTTTGAGTTTATCTAGAATAACATTCCAATAAAATTCAAAATTAACCCTCAAAAAATGGATTATGGTAATGGATAACCTTAAAATATTTGCTGATGAGATACAGCAAGGTAACTTACAACTAGGATGGTATAAAAAAGGGAGAGTGGTAGTTATTCAGCAAGATACCACCTTGATAAATGCATTAAAGGATAACCCTGAACAATCAGCTGACGGCGAAAAAGCATTTAAGTTATTCAGTTGGTTAAGTGATAAGCCCCGTTTAGCGGGTGAAAATAAAAAAACCTATGTATTGAGTGCGCTCGGCACTAAATATTTCTCCGGCTTTAGTTTCCATACGAAGCAAAATCTGTTTGTTGAAAGTTTTAATTCACCCCACGAATGGATTGATGGAGAAACCAGAGCACAAGCTCAGCTCGCTGATTTATTACTACCAAGCGGGCAATGGCATCGCCATTATAGCATCGTCGTCTTACCCGAAAATGCCAATGACAAGCAAATCGATCTCGTTCGCCACTGGTTGGAACTCACAGATGGGAGTTTATTGATAGTCAAAGATAAACACAAAAAACCCTCAGCTTCTACTCAACAACTCATTGATGAACTTCGCCCAGTAGAACACATTGCATTAACCAATAACACCTTAGAAAATCACAATTTCCAGCAAGCCATCACCCTACCACCCCACACAATAAACTCATTGAAGCTAACCGATGAGTTACGGGAAAACAGCCAGTTTTTTTCAATAACTATAAAAAATACAAATAATAACAGTGTATTATCTTTACATGACATCCCAATTACAGAAACGTCGTCTTGGCAACAGATTGCCCATTCCATCGAAACTGATGTTAATAAAATGATGGCAGTAAATCAGCTTCCTGCAGTTAAAATCAGCTATGAAAAGAATACCTTAAAACTTGTCGGTGAAAATATCATTTTTCGCCAATTCCAATTGAAACAAACAAAACAGGCAATTTCTCGATATAATACGCAAGAAAGTGTTCCTCAAATTCTACCTATTTTAGTCGCAGAAAACCCAGATGAGCTTCCTAATCATTTAGTTGTGGGTGCCATAACAGGAAAACTGCCAAATAATCCTCACATTAAGGGTTACAAAATCCTTGAACAGCCTAAATTTGGCCGACTAACACTAAATAGCACCACCAATGAGTGGCAATATATTGCCAATAACGCAAAATTTGAAACCCACTCAGATCAATTTGATTTTATCGCCATGCTACCTAATGGCCAGCAATCACAGCCACTTTCCATTCAGTTACAAACTGAAAATGCACCACAACTCCGCATTCCAGGGAAGCGTACGTTTTCTGTTCCAGACCCGATTTACCATGAACCTCAACGACGTTACAACCCCACACCAAGCGATATGAAAGTCCATAATATTCAACTTGCGCAGACTCACTTGCAGAATATGACGGATAAACATATGAGCTTAACGGCTAATCGCTGGGCACTATTGAATGTGGAGATCACCAGCGAAACGGCGGCAAACTCCCCCGATATTGAAGCTATTGTCAGTAGCAAAGAAAGAAAAATATTAGGTCGAGTGAGACTCACTGGCCCAAACCATCTGCCAAAAACATTAACCGCGTTACCCCAACAAATGAATGTCTCAGCGCAAAATTGGCATCAGCAACGTTTTACAGTACCGCTAAAAGGTGAGTGGATACAACCGGATATCAACATCGTAATCACGGTTAATGGCAAACCTATTATCACCGAAGAAACCAACCAATATGGCCTATTTTCACCCAATGTCACCCTTGATAACCACTTAATTGTTCATGTTGATAGCCACAGTTTATATCAACAAGGTCATGGTGTTTATTCATCCTCTCCGCTCAGTTGGGGAAAAGAAGCGGCGACAATATTACCGATTGGGCAGCTCACATTGTATAGCGCTCCTGCTACAGTGAGTCACCCAAGCTTAACGCCATATTTTAGCTCTTCCAATAGTAAAGCTATCCCTCTTATTCATCCTCATTATGATAACCCTGAAGAAATTGGCTACCACCCCAGCGCACAAATTTATTGGGCTTACAATAATAGTAAGAAATACCAAACTGCTAACAATGCTAATTGTGACTATCAATATACCGCAGTTGAAATCTTGCCTTCGAGTGTTGGCACGGCGCTATTAGGACTAGCATCACCTAACCACGGTGGTGGAGTTCACGAACCCAACGTGATGTTTCATGAAGTTTTTGGTCACGGCCTTGACTTGCCTCATACCGATATGAAAGATCGCAATAATCAGCCAACATACCCTTACAGTTATTATAGTCACGGTAAAAACCCAGCCTATAACCAATCTAGGCAATATTATGTCACTTATCACGATCTCCACAGTCACTTACAACAAGCCATGCCAACCATGCTTTCCAGCTTTGTTCCTTTTCGAAGTGGTGCTTATGATGCCTTCTTGCCTCACGCAGATGCCTATAACCAAAAAATTCACCAATTTTTAAGTGGAAGAGTACGCTGGCAATATAATAAAACGAAAGGGGAAGATACCGAAGATGGCGGGTTTGCAGGTGACGGTTTTTATCAGCGCTGGGATCAAACCAATAAACAATGGGTCACACTAACCCAACAAAATTACGCTGAATATTATAAACTAACGCAAATTGAGCAATTTCCTCATCAGCGCGATGTACCAATTTATTGGATACAGCACCAATTTGCCAAAATGACGGATAATACCCTTCATCCTTATAGCACTATCACTGTTGATCGAACCATAGGAAACCTCCCCGCTGACTACCATAATCTAAAAACGGGGGGTGGCCGCCCATATGATATTTATGGTGACTATGCATTAACTGTCACTTATGCGACTCCAAATGGGTTATTAACCGAGGTATTACAAATTCCACACGCAGTGAGCTTCAATATTGCAGATAAAGGCGAATTGGTTCAGTTTACTGTACATGAATTAAACTACAAAAAAGAGATGGGTTCGTTGCTCTCTCACTATAGCAACCCAAATTCATTAGCGAATCGTCTATTTGCAGAGCATGATGGCCAAACAGTACCTAACCAATTGTTACTCGATAATTATTGGCAAGGAACCCCTATTTACTGGGCTGCAACAGAAGAAGGCTTAATTGATTTTTCGACAGGTAAAGTCAACACCGACAAAGTCACCTCAAACAGTGCGCTCTACGCTAAATGGGTTGAAAATGGCCGCCTACATCAACAATATTTTTCATTATCTGACCCATTTGGCCAAAAACGGCAAGTTGATACTTCTGTGAAGTTTATTGCGCTCAATCACCTTGATACTCACACAATGGATTACTCCACGAGACCTGATGTGCTCTACTGCACAGCGGAGCAACCTTTAGTTGCAGATGTAAATTTCGAACAAACGGTTGATATTACTCACTTAAACTTGCCTGATGGCCAGTACGCTTTTTGGGTCACACTATGGACAAGTGATGCTCAGAAACAAGTTCAAGAAAATGTGCCAGCAGAAGAGTGGTATTTTTCAGTACAACAAAATCAATTAACAATAAAAGGCACAATAGACAGTACCCCTGAACTAAAACTGGATGGAATACTCATTCATATCGACCAACACTTGCAGGACAATGCGATACCAAAATTGGTTTGGCTCCAACAAGACTATAAAAACCCAGTGGGACAATTAGCAGAGAATACAGAATTTCTAGATCACAACCGACCGGTAATATTTAATTCAGGAGCCATTTTGCCAGAGTTAATATCATCAATACCTGAAGAGGAACCTAGCTCTTTTTATTCATCAACACAATCAATTCCGCAACATAAGCAAGCTGATATACTACTCAGCGCGTAATCTAAAGGTCAGTCTGTCTTTTCACAGCCTGACCTTCTTCCCATTAGACAGTCCGTTCTGAATGCGCCATTCGTTTAGCGAGTGGTAGCCAGCACAGTAAAATGAGTACTGACATTAAAAACATCAACAACCCGAGGCTAAACTGTCCGTTCTGCGGCAACAACGCAGAAACCCAAGTTGCAACACCTGAACCGACATTTTGTAAGCCACCAACGAGTGCGCCCGCAGCCCCTGCCAAATAAGGGAAAGGCTCCATTGCCCCTGTCGTTGCTAACGGAAATAACATACCTGCACCAAAGAAAAACACCGCTGCGGGTACTAATAATGTCCAGGTATTCATAACGCCAAACCAACCAGGTACCCACATCATAAAACCAGCCAATAAACAAACAAGCACTGAATGCCACATCAAATTATAAAACGTTTTTCCCTCTCGCCCTGCATACCAAGCACCAAAGAAAGCGGCAGGAATAGGCAAGATAAATAAGATACTTACGGTGATGCTATTTAGCCCCAATACACCGCCCATCAATACACCGCTACTGGCCTCAAACACTGCTATTCCAGCTAATGCACCCACTAACATAGCAAGATAAGAGAGAAATGAGCCACTCGATAATAACTCTCTATATGATGCGATCATTTTATGCTTTTCAGGTGAAACAGGGCGTGTTTCTGGTAACCAACGATACATACTTAATAATACAGAAGCACCTAAGACAAAGAGGAAAATATAACAAGCATGCCACCCCCAGAAATGCGCCAATATTCCGCCAAACATTGGAGCTAATAATGGGCTCACTAATATTCCCATATTTAATAAACTATTTGCATAACGCAACGCAGTGCCTTTATATAGGTCACGAGGCATGGTTCTTGCCATCACACCCGCAACACCCGTTCCTAGGCCCTGCAACCCACTCGCTATAGTGAGTACATTTAATGTTGGCGCAAAAATTGCCACAATCGTTGAAAATAAGAAAATAGTTAAACCCGTTAAAATAACAGGTCGGCGACCAATTCGGTCAGAGAGCGGCCCATAAACTAACTGCGAAAAACCATAAGAAAATAAATAAGCCGCCATCACTTGTTGAACAGCACCAGATGGCTCATTAAAATAAGCGGCAATTTCAGCAATGACAGGAACATAAATAGTTTGTGTCATTTGGCCGACCGCTGCCAATGCAATTAGCATCAATAGCAAATTAAAATGTTCCAGTTTTCTCATTTTTCTCTCAAATACATCCAATAATGCAAAAACACTCTATTTCGGACACAAAATAACGCTGCATTATTTCATTGTAATAACGCAAAATTATTTAGGTGCTTAATTATCAATATAAAAATACTGCTCTACGCTTTCATGTCATTTTAAATAAATAGCAAATAATGCGTTTTGCTTGAGTGTGACTAAGATAACAAAAGCTGCCATCTTTTCGTAGTAGTACGACATTTTATATTTTCCGCTAATGGCAGTAATATTCGCCAGCATTGTCAACATAACTGTACATTGAACTTTAAAACTTACCAATTCCAAGAATAAAACACTGAAACACATTATCGATAAGCATAAATAATGAACTGTTTTAGTATTAAATCCTAGTAAACCAGACTTTGGCTCATTTATATCAAAAATGAGTTATTTCTAAGATAGTCGATTTTAAAATATGAAGAGGTGGGATTTATGGCAAATTGGGTAACAGGAACAGTGATTGAAGCCAGATTTTGGACCGATTCATTATTCAGCCTTGTCATCAAGGCCCCGATTAAACCCTTTACCGCAGGGCAATATGCAAAACTTGGACTAGAGATCGAAGGGGTTCGTGTTCAGCGAGCTTACTCTTATGTCAACGCACCCAGTGATGACCGACTTGAATTTTATTTTGTCATCGTTCCCGAAGGAAAACTTAGCCCCAAACTAGCGCAATTAAAACCGGATGATACGTTGCAGATCACGGATGAAGCCACGGGTTTCTTCGTGCTAGACGAAATACCTGAATGTAAAAATTTGTGGATGTTATCAACAGGTACCGCAATTGGGCCTTTTTTGTCCATCTTACAGGAGGGTAAAGACCTTGAGCGTTTCGAGAAAATTGTTTTACTTCACGCTGTCCGTTATGAGAAAGATTTAAGTTATTTACCCTTAATGAAAAAGTTGGAACAACAATACCAAGGAAAATTAAAGATTGTCACCGTAGTGAGCCGGGAACAATGTGCGGGTTCATTATATGGTCGGGTTCCAGCTTTAATTGAGGATCATGAACTCGAAAACACTGTTGGCTTAACACTTTCGCCTGACACTTGTCACGTCATGTTGTGTGGCAACCCTGAAATGGTCAGAGATACTCGTGATACGCTGAAAAATAGCCATGGGATGGTTAAACACTTGCGCCGCAAGCCTGGCCATATATCTAGTGAACAATATTGGTAATGTCATACACTACCCTGATGCATCTTCAGGGTAGCATTTATGCTATATGGTATTCGCGCTATAGATAATCTACTGTTTCTGTTTCTTCACCATAGTGATTAACACCATCCATTCCCACAAAAGCCCCACAATCGAGTACCATTATCATAGTAATTAATAATGGTAAGAAACGCCCTATCCCCCATTGCCACACAGGTTCAAATTGGCTGACATCGATTGAAAAAAGTGCAAATGCCAATAAAATTAACGCAAACCATCCCCCCGATTTCCCACGGTCGTGTAAACGCTTCACAAAGATAGCCGCCAAAGGATAAAGTAGTAAAATAAATAACGAGATAGCAAGCGTTTCAGAAAATAGCAGTGCATTTTGTAACAGGGCAACGGCGGTCATTAAAATAAAAATGACTGCAATACCTACCCAAAATGGCCGGCGACCGATACGGCCTTTGAAGGAAAAAGCCCATTGTTGTAATGTCATTACCTATAATCCTGATACAATGTGGAAAACTAAAAATGAGTGGCTCAAAAATGACCCAAACTTTATTTCGCTCGGTATACGCCATCATAACCATTTTTGTGCTTAGTGCGCCACAACTGGCTTTCGCTCAGAAAGTCCCCACTTTGCCAGATACCGATTTCAAAGTCGCCTATTTAGCCCCTGACGCCCCCTCTTTTGAGTTGACTATTCCTGAGCTGCGCAATCAATTCAATCATGAATATAAAGATTTATATCTCCATGAATATAAAGTCATTACGAGTCAGGATATCTCCGCTCCTTACATTCGCGCGGCCTCTCGTATTAACCAACAGATATACTCCTCAGCAGTGTTAGAGCGTGGTAGTGAAAAAATTAAAAGTTTACAGATCACATTACTACCGTCTGATAACCCACAAGAAAACCAAAAAAACCGGCAATTAATGGAAAGTTATACCATGGCAATGGTCCGTATATTTTCCCCTGAAGTTTCACTGGATAAAGCCCCTGAGCTTACGGAAGCCTTAAATAAATTTATTGCCAATAATAGTACAACTCACGCGGAAGAAGCTCGATTAGGTACGTTAAGGTATATTTTAGTAAAAAGTGACAATAATGTGCTTACTTTTGCTGTTGAACCGATTAAGCTAGAACAACAAACACCCTAAACTGACTGTGATCACGCTCTAAGAACAAGCATGATAAAAAGCAAAGCTATTATTATCCATTGTTCTTATAATGCAGAAGGTGAATGGCGACAACATTGTCACATTGCGCGTGTAACATAAGCGTGTGATGAATAACTTATTGATTAATCATTCAAACTCTCTGGTTGGAGGAAACAACATGCGACATCCATTGGTAATGGGTAACTGGAAACTGAACGGCAGCACACAGATGGTCAATGACCTCATCGCTGGCTTGCGTAATGAACTCAGCAGCGTTGATGGCTGTGGTGTGGCTGTTGCACCACCTGCACTTTATTTGACCCAAGCTAAACATGCGTTAGCAGGTAGCCGTATTGCATTAGGTGCACAAAACGTTGACGTTAACCTATCAGGTGCATTTACAGGTGAAACCTCTGCTGAAATGTTAAAAGATGTTGGCGCCAAATACATCATTATCGGCCACTCAGAACGTCGTACCTATCACAACGAAAGTGATGAATTTGTCGCTAAGAAATTTGCGGTATTAAAAGAGCAAGGCCTGATCCCAGTACTGTGTATTGGTGAAACTGAAGCTGAAAATGAAGCTGGTAAAACTGAAGAAGTATGCGCTCGCCAAATTGATGCCGTATTAAATTCTTTAGGTGCGGAAGCTTTCCAAGGTGCCGTTATCGCCTATGAGCCAATCTGGGCTATCGGTACAGGTAAATCAGCAACACCTGCACAAGCACAAGCAATCCATAAATTTATTCGTACCCATATTGCGAAAAAAGATGCAGCCATTGCTGAACAAGTGATCATTCAATACGGTGGTTCTGTTAATGCCAGCAATGCAGCAGAGCTATTCACTCAACCAGACATCGATGGTGCCTTAGTGGGTGGAGCTTCTCTGAAAGCTGACGCTTTTGCTGTAATTGTTAAAGCTGCAGCTGAAGCAAAAAAAACAAAATAAGGTTATTTTAACACCTTGAGATTAACCGCCAATATTGGCGGTTTTTTTGTTTTTATTAATTTTGTTATTCATAAATAATTTAATATCAATAACCTTACTCCCATAATAATTGCCAAAAAACAATTACCACCAAACAATATAATTGAAATTTAATTTTTAAAAAAATAAATTGAAATTAATTAAATTCGAAATAAATTAATAAACGAATGATTAAAAACTCAGAAATAAATCATTAATAAAAATATTCATCAATTTGAAACAAAATAAAAACACCATAAATAACAGTAAATTGAAATGGGCTTCAATTTCATTTTATCTATACCACTTATCCTCTATTAAATAATAACGGTAGACAACCTATAAAAGTTAATTCACATTTAATCTCGCTAATCGCTCAGCTAGATAATTAACATTAATAACTTTTACCTTGAAGGATAAATATGAAATATATAGTTGGTTTAATCTATAGCATCATAACTATATTCCCTGCAATTTGTTTTTCTGAATCAAACGATGACTCTTGGCGAGTTAATACTAATATTTATTTGGAAATAGAAGAATACCAAGGTCAGCGTGATTCATTCAAAAATAGAGTCTACGATAAAATCAGCACAGTTGGCCAATTAAAGCTATACAACCCTAAATCTGACTGGCGTTTTACCCTAGATCATCGTGAATCCTTAAGGAATCATGGTCGCAATTTCTCAACCTCACGGGATTCTTACATTCGGAACCGCACGCAAATTGATGCTATCAAGCAAATTATCAACACCTCAAAATCAGACTTAGAACTTGGTTTTCGTTACAGAAAAGAGTCAAACGATGTGGAGCCTAACAGCAAAGCACGTTCTTCGAATCGTTTATATGGCTTAACCCCTGCCGGTGAGTACCGTTTCAACGATGATTGGTCTTTTAACTTTTGGCTCTCTTATCTTTATTACAGCAATTATTTCAACGACAGTAGCCATGAAGCAGAAACCGAATATGGCGTGACTTATAAATATTCAGATGCATTAAAAGCAAAACTCACTGTTTATATTGATAACCAATGGGATAAACATTTCAGTACCCGCTTTTTACAATCACAAGTTCGCGCTTACTTACCCATTACCATTAAACCCAACTGGAAAATTACACCGTATGTACGCTATTTCTTACAAGAAAATACCTATGACAAAAATAATTATTTAACTCAGGAAATTAAAAATGGCTTCCGCATTGGCTCCCGCGTGGAATACAAAGCTACACCATCTCTAACTTTATGGAGTGAACTCGCCTATGAGCCTTCAACATGGAAATCGCCTAAAAAGAATGGGATCACGTCAGGGTATGATAACAAGCAAACCCTATATCTCGGTAAAATCGGCGTAAAATATCAGTGGTAATTTTTAGTTTGCAACTAACTTAGTTCACAGAGAAATACCCGAAAATACAATACTCAAAATAGTTCGTGCTGTAGCTAGGCGGCAAGAGAAGCTAATCTCTAGGAGCATACACCAGTATGTGACTAGGGGTAGCGAGCGTCGCCAACAACGCTACAGTACGAAATATGAAGAGTATTAGCGTCGAATGATTTCGTCGAACACCCCCCCATTCGCAAAATGCGTTGCTTGTGCTAATTGCCAACCACCGAAACTGGCATCTACCGTCAGCAACTTAAGCTCAGGGAACTGCTTCTGATATTTTTTAGCCACTTCCACATTTCGTGGACGATAATAGTTTCTCGCTGCAATTTCCTGCCCTTCCGCAGAATAAAGATGCTCTAGGTAAGCTTCTGCAACAGCCCTGCGGTCACGTTTATCGACAGTTTTATCAACAACAGCGACGGTTGGCTCAGCAAGAATCGAAATACTTGGCGTCACTATTTCAAACTGCCCGCTTTCCCCCAACTCATTGATAGCTAACAACGCTTCATTTTCCCAAGCAATTAATACATCACCTATGCCGCGTTCAACAAAACTATTGGTCGCACCACGAGCCCCTGAATCGAGTACTTCCACATTTTGATAAAGTTGTTTAACAAATTGCTTTGCTTTTTCAGGATCTTGCTGGTTTTTATCTAACGCATATCCCCATGCCGCTAAATAATTCCAACGTGCTCCGCCTGAGGTTTTTGGATTCGGTGTCACCACAGAGACGTCTTTGCGGACTAAGTCATCCCAGTCCTTAATATTTTTCGGGTTATCTTTACGGACTAGAAAGACGATAGTCGATGTATAAGGTGCTGAGTTATCGGGGAGTTTTTCTATCCAGTTTTTATCTATACGGCCACTTTGTGCAATAGCATCAACATCATAGGCTAAAGCCAACGTCACAACATCAGCTTCTAACCCATTCACTACTGATATGGCTTGCTTACCTGAACCCCCATGAGATTGCCGAATAGTGACAGTATCCCCCGTTTTCTTTTTCCAATAATCACTAAATTCCTGATTATATTGTTGATAAAACTCACGAGTCGGATCATAAGACACATTCAGTAATTGAATGTTTTTCGCCCATGCCCCTGTCGCTAACAGCAATAACAATGCTGTGGTGAATTGTGATTTTGTTACCTGCCATGAACTTGCCATCTGCCTTTCCTCATTAAATTTATGATAAGGAGAGGCTGACAGATAGCACCAATTACGGGAAATAATTAAAAAGAAAAACTTATGCTTAAGGGGAATATGTGAACAGATAAGGGGGAGATTTAAGTTATGACTAGGCGGCAAACGAGGATAGCTCGGGGAGCATACATAAGTATGTGACTAGGGTTAGTGTGCGTAGCCAACACCCCTACAGCTTGAAATATGACAAATATCCATCTTCTAAAGAGTTCAAGTTGTAGGTAGGCGGCAAGTAAAGCTAATCCCCAGGAGCATACACCAGTATGTGACTAAGGTTAGCGAGCGTCGCCAACAACGCTACAGTGCGAAATATGACAAATATCCATCTTCTAAAGAGTTCAAGTTGTAGGTAGGCGGCAAGCAAAGCTAATCCCTAGGAGCATACATAAGTATGTGACTAGGGTTAGTATGCGTAGCCAACACCCCTACAGCTTGAAATATGACGAAGATTTTAGTAGAGCTTCTTAGCCGTATCAAACCAATCCTTCTTAAAGACACGCTTCATATTCATAACCGCATCAATAATATCATGATGGACTAACTTCTCATTTTGAATACCTACGCAGCGCCCACCGTAACCTTCCAGTAGAAGTTGGATGGAATAAGCCCCCATGCGTGATGCTAAAATGCGGTCATAAGCAACTGGAGATCCGCCACGCTGGATATGGCCTAGAACCGTTGCACGTGTTTCGTGATGGGTTTCTTGCTCAATATATTTGGCTAACTCACCCACGTCACAAACGTGTTCAGTGATAGCAACGATTGCATGGCGTTTGCCTTTCTCAATACCGCGTTTGATTTCAGATAACAATTCTTCGCGATCGAACGCCATTTCTTGCTCAGGCAATACAAGGAATTCGCACCCACCCGCGATCGCCGCAGATAATGTTAAATCACCGCAGTAACGTCCCATCACTTCAACAATAGAGATACGTTTATGAGATGTAGAGGTATCACGCAAGCGGTCAATTGCTTCAACAACGGTTTCAAGCGCAGTAAAATAACCAATGGTGTAATCGGTTCCTGCAACGTCATTATCGATTGTACCTGGTAGACCAATGCACGGGAAGCCTGCTTCGGTCAGTGCTTTCGCACCCAAATAGGAACCGTCACCACCAATAACGACTAGTGCATCAATATGATTTTTCTTCAGATTTTCAAAGGCTATTGCACGTACTTTTTCATCACGGAATTGTGGGAAGCGAGCTGAGCCTAAAAAGGTGCCACCGCGGTTGATCATATCCGATACGCTGTATCTATCTAATTGTTTCATGCGGTTTTCATATAGGCCAAGGTACCCGTCAAAAATACCCATGACTTCTAAACCTTCACCCAATGCCGCACGAACCACACCGCGGATCGCTGCATTCATGCCTGGCGCGTCACCACCACTCGTTAAAACCCCAATTCTTTTAATCTGCTTGACCATGATGACCTCTGATTAATGAACATAAAATTGCAAACCGATAAAACCGTTACGCTGTTAATCTTTTTAACGCTAATTACACTGACTTACCAGTGCTGAATTGATTCACCTAGCAGCATAATACGGCAAAGAGTGAATTATGCATCTGCTTTCCATCAAGCTTTTATGTTTTATTGTGATCCAGTTTACATAATTCTAGCCGATCACCCCAATAGGTAAATCTTTCAATGTAAAAAAAGCTCTAGAGTACAAACTGAAGCGAATTACCCTAGTTGAATCTTAGTTTGAAATAAAAATTAAGTATTGATGATAACACTTAAATTCCTTCGATGCTGTACCTATAAAACAAAAGAAAAGCACCATTTGGTGCTCTTTGGGTGAACGAACAAAAACGAAAATAAAATAGGACTATGTATAGTAATAACGCGTTAAATGGAAAAAAATAGGCGCAGCAAAACACAATGAGTCAATGCGATCCAGCATCCCACCATGCCCTTCAATAATCGCCCCAAAATCTTTAATACCACTATCACGCTTAATTGCTGACATACATAATCCTCCCACAAACCCCATAATGGTAATCGCTAATGACATCAGCCCTGCAACCCACCAGCTAAACGGGGTTACCCAGTAGAGGCAAATACCAATTAATACTGAAGATAATATTCCGCCAATAAAACCTTCAATTGTCTTATTTGGGCTCAACTTAGGCACAATAGGCCGCTTACCCATTAACTTGCCAAAAACATACTGCAACACATCTGAAATTTGCGTCACAATAATCAAGAAAAGTAATAGTTTTACATTTTCGCCTTCATAGCCTTGAATATTCAGCATCAATAACGCAGGAACATGGCTTAAACAGAAAACAGCCACCAACATCCCCCACTGAATCTTTGCAGTGCGTTCAAGAAAATGAAAGGTATCTCCAGCTAAAGCAATACGGGTGGGCAAGAAAAGGAATACAAAAACAGGCACGAAAATTGAAAATAACCCATACCATTCAATACCTACCAAGACATATTGCAATGGAATAAAAACAAAAAAGCACCAAAATAAAGCTTCATGGTCACTTCGTCGTGTTGGCGTTAAGGTAATAAACTCTCTGAGTGCAAAGAACGATATCAGCGCAAATAAGATCACCACACCTATGTTGCCAAGTACCACAGCAAGCACACAAATAATGCACATGACCCACCATGCGCGGATACGAGCATTTAAATTATCAATGGTTGGGTTACTTTTTTCACCTGAATAACGGTATGCAAGGATACCACCAATAACACTGGCAAATACCAGTATCCCAAACACACCTGACAATAGTAATACTAACTCCCTGTCCCCAATACTCATGGCATTAGCTCCTCAAGTGCTTCTTTTGCTCGCTGCAAAAAGGCGATTTTATTTTCATTTTCCATGATAGGTACTAAAGGCTTACCAACGATAGCTGAACAAATCACAGGCACAACAAGCTTTGACCCCTTCGGTAATACACGATTTAAATTTTCCAAATACACTGGAACAACTTCAACATCAGGGTATTTTTTCGCGAGATAATAGAGCCCACTTTTAAATTGGCTTAAAGTTTCCCCATCACCGCGGGTGCCTTCAGGAAAAAAGATCAATGAATGCTTTGACTCTAATACTGATTCTAAGGGAGCTAATATATTATTCTGTGCAGGCTTATCACCTTTTCTGTCGACCAATACCGCCCGAAAAACCTTATTAACTAAGTAACGCCGAAATGGCGTCTTAATCCAATAATCCTTAGCGGCAACAGGGTGAACAAAATGGCGCATTAAAGGTGGTAACCCAGACCAAATAACCAAACCATCAAGATGGCTGGAATGATTGGCATAATAAATACGCGAGTTCATTGACGGTTGGCATCCCACCCAGCGTGTGCGAACACCGGTTAATAAACGGCAGGTTCCCGATAACAGCATGCCCATTCCCTTAGCTAAAAGAGAAATTCTCTGCACTTTTTCCATCTTTTTTCCTTGCTAACGTTTTATCAAACGAAAATTTGCAAAATTACGAAAAGACCTGAATATCGTTTAATTAACAAGATAGAGAGTCAGTTACAGGAGTACAACGGGATAAGTTCTGATTTGTAATATAAGAAAAGTAATATTGAGATAAACAGCAGGAAATAAATGATTGATGTAGCAATATATCATCACATTACTACACCAGAACGACATCCAACTAACATCAATAATTAAATATTATTTTTTGTCAGCAGCAATACGGTCACGGATGTTTTGTGCACGCTCGCTTGATGGTGGGTGAGAATCAAACATACTTGTTTCACTGCTACCCATTTTTGCTAATTTTTCAAAACCAGTCACTAAACCGTCAGTTTTAACACCGCGTTTTTTCAGTAAATCGTAAGAGAAGTTATCTGCTTCACTTTCTTGGTGCTGAGAGAACTGTGAGTTAATCAGTTTTTCACCCAGAGCAGCAACTTGTGATGCGCTCAGTTGTTCTACTACGCCACCAGCTGATGATGCAGCAGTACGTGCAGCAACCGTTGCATAAGCAACTTGCATAGCTTTACGTGTATGACCTAATGCAACGTGGCCCATTTCATGGCCTAAAACACCTTCAACTTCATTGTCATTCATCACATCCATCAGGCCGCTGTATACGCGAACACAACCATTCGCCATCGCCCATGCGTTTACATCGCTAGTCATATAAACTTTATAGTTTACTGGGGTACCATCAACTTCGTTGCCCAATGCTTTTGCGATTTTATCTAAACGTTTTGCATATTTGCTAGACGCTGGTGCAATTTTGTTTTGCGCATCCATTTCTTTACATGATTCATCACTGAATTTCTTAACGTCTGCATCACTCAATGTTGCCGCTTGGAATAATTGCATGCCTGAGTTAGTCAACATCCCTTGGTCTAAATTTTTACAACCCGTTAAAATGACAGCAGAAACAGCAACTGCCACAAGCGCTTTCATCTTCATAGAACATTTTTCCTGTAGTATATAAGTATTATTTTTTAACAACGCTAAAGACTATGAATTTTGCGAAAAATAACAATAGGAATAAAGCCATAATTATATAATATATGAATTTGATAACGTTTTGGCTAAAATTGCAAAATGGGCAGAATATTATTCCAACAATAAGCGCCATATAAGTGTCATACAAATACCAATTAAAATTCAGAGTAAAAACGAACTTAACTATTTAATAAATAACTCAATAATGCAAAAATCATTTTCTATATTTTGCTCAATAGTAAATTGAAGAACTTCTCGATTTTCTTTGACTAGTAAAGTCTCAAATGGTTTTAAATAAAAGGAATCTGAATTAATTTTCATCCCTAGACTGGGAGCAATATTAAAAATTAAGATCTCGCTAGCTCCGCTCACCCAAGAGTTAATAAGCTCAGTATTCACCCATTGTAAGCGCGCTTGATATTTTTCAGGGTTATAGATGACATTAAAATCACGAATTGCACCTTGGATAAGTTCTGCATAAACTTCGCTGTCCCCATTAAAAGCAAAAAATTCTTTTTGCTGTAATGTCACCGCTGGGTTCTTATCCACATGTAAAATAAGCCCTTCTCCTTCCAATACGCCAATAATACGTTGCCGATTTTGGAAAAACGAAAATGCTCCCGCGGTTTTAACATCGGCAATCGACACTCGCCAATCAAAATCATCTAAACCTTCACCATGACTGCGAGCCAGTTCAAGCGTCGACCCTTGGCCATTTTTCCAAGGCATATTGCGATAATCTTGTGTCGTTAATATCTGAGTCATAAAGAGAGCCCTACTTTGGTGGATACATTGTTTTTATAGTAAGAATGAGAGATGAAAATAGCAGACTTTCAACAAAAAAACGTCTATTAAAAAATCAATTTTAAATCGTAGCCCGCATGTGCTACGATTTAATTGTTCATCATAAGAAGAGGATAACAGTAATGGCCAATACTCAACACAAAACAGATATTGTCAGAGCGAGAATTGAACCTAAAGTCAGGGAAAATGCCGAAGCAGTGCTATCTGAATTAGGGATTAGCATGTCTGATGCTATTCGTATTTTCGTCAAGCAAATATCATTGCGACAAGCTTTTCCGATTGAGTTAAAAACACCAAACTCAATTACATTAGAAGCTATTAATGCACCAACTACAGACGAAATATTTGACTCTGCTGATGACTTATTTAGCCAAGTGAGCAAGTCCGATGCTAAAAATTCGCGTTAAATCCCAATTCAAAAAAGACTTAAAAAAGTCGTTATCTGACAAAAAAAGAAATACTCAGCTATTAAAAGAGTTAATCGATAACCATCTGTGCATTACTGGCTCTGTTCCAGCAGAATATTTGCCTCATCCCTTAAAAGGAAACTGGAAACCTTGCTATGAATGCCACATACAACCCGATTTTTTATTAATTTGGGATATAGACTACCAAACCAATGAAATCATATTAGTTCGCTGTGGCTCACATTCTGAATTATTTGGCTAATTCATCACATTTTCCAACCTAAAATAATTAAATTGAAGTGGGTGACCGTCCACTTTCCGTCCACCTCGGCGAACTTTGATGAACTTTCAGAGCCTTTTAATAAGCCATAACCCTATATTTTTAAACAATTTATTTATTTTTGAGATAAAAAAAAGCCCCTAACAGGGGCTATAAAAGACAGGGATGGTGTCTATGGCAAGGAAAAACTTCACTTATTGCTACTTCACTACTTACTATGGAACTCAGGATATGAAACTAACTAACTTGCATTACTACGGGTACTAACAACTAAACTTACTGAAACTGCATCGCTTGAAATTCCGACATTTTGTATTGCTGCATTTCTTGTTGGTGAATATGTTCAAGCTCTGTTTTCTGTTCTGGCGTTAATAACTGGTACAATTCATGGTGAATTCGAGCCATTTCAACACGTTGTTCCAATTCTTTTTGCATTCGTTTTTCAAGCTCTTCACGAACCGCTTTGTCATCAAAGCTATCCGCTATAATTAATTTGTGCAGTGCTTCACGTTCTTTAACTAAAGCAGTGTTATCAACATGATAATGGCGCTGTGTTGCCATTAAATCGCGTAATTGCTGACGCTGTTTTTCATTTAACGTGATACCATTAAACATAAAGGTACTGGCACGTTCTTCACTGCTAGATAACTCATGATGTTGGAAAGGCACAACCGCATGGCCCGTTGGCGCTATTGGCCCAGACTGCATCTGTAACATCAAAGGTGTTGAACTTTCATTTGCAGCACTTTTTGGTTCTTCTGCAAAAGCAACCGCTGGCCCGAACACAAACGCAGAAGCTAAAACTAACATTGCGGTTTTATGTACTTTGCTATGCGTTGTTCTCAGCATTTGACACCTTGTCTCCGAACTGTGCTCGTGATTCAATGTGAACAAATATACACCTGTGGCTGCAAACTAGCGTCAGAGCATGTAAAAGAACGTAAAGTCATGGAATCGTACAGATTGTTATCGTATTTTGGCAGTTGGAGGACTTAAAAAATGCATAAAATCCTATTAGTTGATGACGACCGTGAACTCACGTCGCTATTAAAAGAACTGCTGGAAATGGAAGGTTTCAATGTTGTCATCGCCTATGATGGTGAACAGGCATTACAACAAATTGACTCATCCATTGACCTGTTACTGCTTGATGTCATGATGCCGAAAAAAAATGGTATTGAGACATTAAAAGAACTGCGCCAAATCCATCAGACCCCCGTTATCATGTTAACGGCTCGCGGTAGTGAGTTAGATAAGGTTCTGGGCCTAGAATTAGGTGCAGACGACTATCTACCTAAACCGTTCAATGACCGTGAACTGGTCGCGCGTATTCGCGCTTTATTACGCCGTTCTAACTGGAGCGAGCAAACTCAAGGCGACAATAGCAATACCCCTGTTTTACAAGTTGATAAACTGCAACTTAACCCAGGTCGCCAAGAAGCCAGCTTTGATGATGAAATTTTGGACTTAACAGGCACCGAATTTACGTTGTTATATCTGCTCGCACAGCACCTAGGCCAAGTGGTTTCTCGTGAACACCTTAGCCAAGAAGTACTTGGTAAGCGCTTAACACCGTTTGACCGTGCTATTGATATGCATATTTCAAACTTACGTCGCAAACTTCCAGAACGCACTGATGGCCAGCCGTGGTTTAAAACCTTACGTGGCCGCGGATACTTAATGGTTTCTGCCACATGATCAACAGCTTAACCGCAAGGATCTTTGCGATCTTCTGGTTTACCCTCGCACTAGTATTAATGCTAGTGCTGATGGTGCCCAAGCTCGACTCTCGGCAAATCACCGTCCTTATGGAAAGTGAACAACGCCAAGGGGAGATGCTTGAACAGCATATTGAAGCCGAACTCGCACAAGCTCCGATGAACGACCTACTTTGGTGGCGGCGTATTTCTAACGCCATCAAAAAATGGGCGCCTCCCGGCCAACGCTTGATTATCGTCACCAGTGAAGGCCGTGTGATTGGCGCAATGCCAAGTGAAATGCAGGTGATACGTAACTTTATTGGGCAGTCCGATAACGCGGATCACCCGAAAAAGAAAAAATATGGACGAGCCGAAATTCTCGGGCCATTCTCCATTCGTGATGGGGAAGACCACTACCAGCTGTATTTAGTTCGCCCAGCAAGCAGCCCACAATCTGACTTTATTAACTTATTGTTTGATAGGCCTTTCTTATTACTGATCGCCACAATGCTGATCAGTGCTCCGTTATTATTATGGTTATCTTGGAGCCTTGCCCGCCCCGCTCGTAAGTTAAAAATGGCGGCAGACGATGTAGCGAAAGGAAATTTACGGCCACACCCAGAGCTAGAAGCCGGCCCACAAGAGTTCTTGTCTGCGGGAAATAGCTTTAACCAGATGATCAGTGCCCTTGATGGTATGGTTAGCGCCCAGCAACGCTTAATCTCTGATATTTCTCATGAACTACGGACTCCACTGACACGTTTGCAACTGGCAACAGCCTTATTACGCCGTCGCCATGGTGAAAGTAAAGAGCTAGAACGCATCGAAACCGAGACCCATCGCCTAGATAGCATGATTAACGATTTACTGGTGTTATCCCGTAGCCAGCACAAAAACGAGATCTTGCGTGAAAATATCAAAGCCGATGAACTTTGGGGCGATATCTTAGATGACGCTAGCTTTGAAGCCGAACAGATGAACAAAACCCTCGAGGTCACTTCTCACCCTGGGCCTTGGCCATTATATTGCAACCCTTCCGCTGTCGGTAGTGCATTTGAAAATATTGTGCGTAACGCATTACGTTATTCACATACGCACATTGCTGTTGATTTCAAAGAAGAAAATAACGGCATTTTAATCACTGTCGATGATGATGGCCCGGGTGTTAGCCCTGCTGACCGCGAGCACATTTTCCGCCCGTTCTACCGCACAGATGAAGCTCGAGACCGAGAAACAGGTGGAACTGGTTTAGGCCTTGCAATTGTTGAAACCGCAATAACGCAACATAAAGGTTGGGTTAAAGCGGATGATAGCCCATTGGGTGGTTTAAGGTTACAAATCTGGTTACCTGAGCACGGACGTTAGCCCCCTAAACCTAGGCCTTCTTTTAAAAGAGAAGGCCTTTGATATTTACCCACAAAATAAATCTAGCGCCTAGAATGTTCTTATATTGCACCTAAAACCCATAATCCCTAAACAAAATACTAATATATAACTCCATTTATAGCGTATTTTTCATTCAATATAAAAATAATCAGCAAGATAAAAAAAAATTATTAATATATAACCCCAGACATATACATATTGTTTTATATCTTAATATGTTACTAAATCCTATACCTTGCATATTTATCTGATATTCTGTTTTACCTAGTTAAAGTGTGATGATTTCTATTTTCATAGAAGGCACAGAAGCCCAACCTAATAGCTATTTTGATACTTATAATAATAGGCTGCTAATAATCATATTTTAATTTTATTTATAGGTTTTATTTACCTATTCAATATTAGGCGAACTCAACTTCAAATGGATTTATCAATGAAAAATTTCAAGCTCACCAAGCTAGCAATACTTGCTGTCCTCGGTGCTATAAGTGCACAAAGCGTTGCAGGGGGATTAGTTCTACCAGATAACAACTTACGTAGTGACCTTGCTTGGCTTTCTGAACGCAACGTTATCCAAATTAGCTTATCCACTTGGCCGCTGTCCCAAGAAGAGATCACCCGCTCTTTAAATAATGCCAATATTACGAATAGCGAGCAAGAAGCTATTATTCAGCGCATTAAAAAGAACCTCGACCGTAAGAAAAACAGCGTTCAACTCGAAACTCACTTTGCATCTAGCCATAACTCCATGCCACAAGGCTTTGCCCAAAGTGAATATAGTGACATTCGCTATACCGTTTCAGGCAACTACAGCACTGACGATGTAGACTTAAACCTGACGGCTAATGGCGAACGGGCTTTACGCGTTGAAAATGGCTCTGACTACAACCTCAACGGCTCATATGGTGGTGTAAAAATTTGGAACCAATGGGTATCCTTTGGTGAAATCCCACAATGGTGGGGACCAGGCCACGATGGTAGCTTAATTCGTACCGATGCGGCTCGCCCTGTTACTGGCTTCTTAATTCAACGTGCTGACCAAAGCCCATTTGAAACTCCATGGCTTTCTTGGATTGGTTCGTGGCAATACCAGCTCACCGCAGGGCAAATCAAACAATACTCTTCCCAACCCAACACTAAACTGATTGGTTTACGCATGACCATGAACCCAACTGACTTCTTCGAACTCGGTGGTTCTCGCGTAGTCATGTGGGGAGGCGATGGCCGCCCTAATAACTGGAACTCTTTCTGGAACGCGATGGGCGGTAGGGATAATACTGGTGACTATAACGATGACCCAGGTAACCAGTTGGCAGGCTTAGACTTCAAACTAAAACTTTATCCATTAATTGACATACCCGTCAGTTTCTACGGCCAAATGGTGGGTGAAGATGAAGCCAACCTTTTCCCATCGAAAAACGCCTTCATGGGCGGTATCGAAGGTTACCACACCTTATGGGGCCAACCACTAAATTGGTATATTGAAGGCGCGAATACCCATACTGAGTGGGACAAAGACGGCGTAATGTATCGCCACTTTATCTACAAAAATGGTTATTACCAACAAGGTGCATCACTAGGCCACGCGATGGGCGGCGACGGACGCATGCTCACCACTAAAGTGGAATACACTCTCGATGATGATAACCGTGTCAGCACCCGCCTAATGTATGCGAAAGTGAATAAATCTAACTTTGATGGCAACAAGTTATTCCCTAAATCAGAAACCATCAAAGGCGTTGATTTCGGTTGGTGGCACAACTTTGACTATGACATCAGCACTGATGCGAAGGTTTGGGTGTCTAAAACTGATTACGAAACACGCAATGATTTAGGCGCAGCCGTTACAGTAAACGTGCCGTTTAAGTGGTAGTTGGCACCAATTAAGCATATTTAAACAAAAATGGGTTATGTTCTTAGCATAATCCATTTTTTTATCCCCTTAGCATTATTATTTTAGTTAAAAATATATTATCCATATAATCCCAATCAATACCCAAGTGAATTAATATAATCAATTAAGTATTTTATTAATCTATTGTTACTCTCAATTGGGATAAATTTGGATATATAAGCATCTTACTTTTATTAAACCCACACTAAAGGCAATGATATATAAAGAATAACTTAACTTAAATATATAATCACGTACAAAGCGTAACAATAGGATTATAACCTGATAATTTAAAATAATTTATTTCATTGCTACTCCTACTAGGACTATTCCCTAACACTATCACAGTGATAGTCAGTAACTAGCTTTAATGGTATTATTAAGCGCTTTTTACTTGACCAAATAAATGCTGAAGCATACCCTTGGTCGGCTAAAAAACAATAAGCTTTGCTTATCAATTGAACAAGTTAGCAAAAAATGCAATGTTTTCAATTGATAAGTATGCTTTTACAATTTCAATGGTGCTCTGGGACCCGATAACCCAGTGCGGTAGCTATGGGTTTTTAGATTAATTAAACAATACTTTCACCAAAATATTCTCATAAAATGAAAGTCTACAAATAAATGCGTTCACCAACGTAAAAATAGGAAAAACCAACTTGATTTTAAATTGGGATAGAATTAATCCCTTAATAGGGCTCTTAACTCTTGTTTTGAGCCAATTAGCTTCTTTAATAGTTTTTATTTTGTTTAGTAAAGAAATTGCAGGACAGTTAGGTACTGCTTTTCTTTGGGCAAATTTTTTATCACAAATTGTATTCTTAGGAGGTGATCAAGCTGTAGTAAAATATGGTATATCCCCTAATAAGAATAAATTTATTGAAGCTAAAACCGCTTATTTCATCATAAGCCTAATGATGTCTGTCAGTCTTACATTTTTATTTTACAAGGTAGACCATCTAGTTGAATTAAATAATATTTATGGGGTTTTTACCCTTAGCTTCATTTTATTATTTATATCAAAATGGTTAGAGGTATTTGCAAAAATACACAAAAAATACCATCACTTTATATTCATAACTTTTTTATCAGCATTACTTCTTATTATTTCTTATTTTTACACATATTTTTCATCAGAAAAAAATGTATATTTTGATTTGGAAATAAATAGGCTAATTGCAATCATAATATTTTTATTTGTCTTTTTTATAAACTATAAAAATGAAATAATAAAGTCAAGAATAACAAATGTTATTAATATAATAAAAGAAAATATATTTTTCACAGTTTTATTAGTATTTTCACTTTTAAATATATTTATTGATAAACTTTACTTGTCAATTGCACTTCCTTCTTCTAACTATGCTGATTATATGTTATTAATGGCTATTTATAACTTAGCCATACAACCTAAAATGGTGATTACAAACCAATTAATATCAGAAATCAATAATGTAAACTATTATTATAAAGTCAGAAAGACTTCTGTAATATACACATCAATAATGTTTATATTATCATTACCCTTATATTGGATAACAGTATCTTACATTTTACATGGTTATAATTTCGAATTAAATTTACTAATTATTTTAGCTATGTCAGGTATATTAGAATCATATTTAGGTCCCTGTAACATGATTTTATCAATGGTATACAATCCTTCAAAAAATATTATTCCAGAAATAATGGGCTTTCTTTTAGTGGGAGGGGCTATACTTTTATTTTTAAGTGGGCCTTTATCTGTAGAAAAAAGCATGGAAATCATGATATCAATCTTTGCTATTTCGCGTGTTTTAATCGCACTTTTTAAACTAATAATACTTAAAAAGTCAAACTATTTTAGTTAAGTGGATAAAATGGATATAAAAAAAAGATACGATTGCATTTTAGTTTGGCCTCATGCAATACAAAAACTGGATCTCATTTTAAAAGATATATATTTGAATGAAAACTTCACTATTTTAGTGATAAAAAAGCATAAGGTTTCAAATTTTAGTAAGTTTGTAAAAAAAATATACTCATTTGATTACGCACCTTGGCATCATTTAAAAGAAAAAACAAAATATTTACGCAAAGTTGGAAATGAAGTCTGTTTTATATTTGTAGAAAATAAAAATCCAGAAGTAGAACTTGTTGATGAAGGTAAGTTCAGACATGCTGAATGCGCATGTATAAAAAGGCTAAAATCTGCCATTAGAGAGAAATACAATCCAAAAGATTTAAATGGTAATTTATCACACCATCACGTAATTCATGCTACAGATAATGAAGTACAAACATACGAAATGTTGAAAATAGCACAACTACCTATCCAATCTCTTGATATAAACCATGCTCTAAACCTCCCATGGTTTCTCTTAGGGTCTAATCGATATAAAATCAAACTTCTAAATGTCGATGATATTTATTGTAGACAAAACAGTGAATCAGAAACGATCGTAGTCCATATTACTCAATCGATCCAATTTAAGTCACTAAAAGAAAATGAAATAGACAACTCTTATAAAGAATATATTGATAATAATATAGGGACTAACCTTCAAGCATATTACTCTATAGAAAAGTATTCTACATTAAGATCAAATTTTGAATACCTAAAAAATAAAGATAAAGATAAAGATAAATATATAATGGTAAAAAAAACAAATGGCCAGTATATCGTTGTTGATGGGCTACATAGAGCAAGTATAGCTATTAAAGATAAAAAAGTTAATAAATTGGTGGTATGTGAACTATATGACTAAAATAAATTTAAAAGAAATATTCTCAGAGATATCGAATTCATCATATGTACTATTGAAAGCTCCATCCAGCTTAGATGACTATACTTATGGTTCTGATCTTGATATTTTTACAAATGAACTAGAAGATGTATCGGCTAAAATCATTAGTCTGCTAACCCCTTACGTTGAGAATAATGATTTAATTATTGACATAAAAGATACAATAGGCAGAAGATATATTGATTTAATACTTGACGAAAAAATAAATATAAGATTCGATTTATGTTCCCAATTTCCAAAGTATAAAAATATAGAAATAAAAGATTCCTATTTTGATGTGGTAATTGAAGGTAAAGTTGTAGAAGAAAACCTATTCAAAGATAAATCAATAAAAGTAAATATTACCAATTCTAGTGATGAATTTATTATTCGCTACATTGAATATCATGAATGGTTCGAGTCACGACCAGATAAAATAAAACATATTGATATAATCCAGAAAAAATATAATGAAGATGAAATTGAAGAATACGTATCGAGATTACACCGGTACCTAAAGTTTCCTATAAAAAAACAGTCAAAAAAAACATTTAGAAAAAAAATAGCTGAGCTATTTAATTATTATCTTGAACTACTTATTAGATCTACTAGCTATATAAAAAAACATGGAATAAAAAAAACAATGGCTAAAGTAATGGCAAAAATAAAATGAAAAAAATAACAATTGATATTGAAGGTGGCTTGGGAAATCAATTATTTCAGTTTGCTTTTGCTTTAAACTTATACTCTACCTATAATAATGATTTGATACTAAATATAAGCTCATTCTCTAAGGATGAACTAAGAAATTTTGAGCTAGATAAGATAATTGACTTACATAAGCTTAATTATATTTTTATTACAGATAAAGAAAAAAATTTTTTTGAAAAATTAATGTATAAAATATCTAAAAAGTTAAACACTCCAATTTTAGGATACAAGCAAGAAGAAAACTTACAATACAAACCATTATCAAAGGCCAACTATGGAATTTCTTCCTATAAAGGCTATTGGCAATCACCTCATTACTTTTCAAAAATACGAAATATAATTCTTGAATTAGTTAATCTCGAGCCATACTTAACGAAAAAATTGTTAACAATTAGTAATTTCAGTAAAAATAATATTAATATTTCACTCCATGTCAGAAGAGGGGATTATGTTGAAAACATGCTAACCAACTCAATTCATGGCACATTATCTAACACTAATTATTATAAACAAGCCATCAATTATTTCGAAAACAAATTTATAACGCCTCATTTTTTTATTTTTTCTGATGATATAAAATGGTGCAAAGAAGAGTTTGATTGGTTAAAAAACAAGACATTTGTCGACTATACTGAGTCTCACTTTGAAGATTTATCATTAATGACTCTTTGTGATCATAATATTATTGCAAATAGTACATTTAGTTGGTGGGGAGCATATTTGAATAGCAAAGATAATATAGTAATCGCTCCGAAAAATTGGTTTAACAATAATAATAAAATAGATATTTATCCCGATAGCTGGATCTTATACTAGTTATCAATGGCATTAATGTAAATTAAAATATTTTAGCCAATACACTTATAGTCAAAGTTAGGAATCCTAGATGATAGCTATTGGATGCTTACTATTTATATTTCAGTGTATTTATACCGCATATTATATAAAAAAAAACAACTCATTAGTTTTTTTAAACATATTCTTCTTTATAAATATACTCAGTACATTTTATATAACCTTACCTTCACTTTTTGCTCTATCAACCAATTTGTCAATGGTTGGAGCTAGCCAAGATACTATACAGTACACATCTATATATGGTTTGTACTACAGTTTCATATGCACTTTATTTTTTTTATTTAGTACATTTATAAAAAATAAAAATAATTTTCACCATACAGTTAATATGAAGGGTGATAAATTAAGTTTCATCTTAAAATTAATTTCAGCAATTTTATTTATAATTACACTTGCAATAATAATCAGTAACCTTGGAAATATATTAAGTGTTTTTGGAAATCGTCCCAAACAAAGTTTACTAAATGAATACCTTCAGAATGTTTTTAAACTTAATACTATATTTTATATTTTAGTATTAATTATTACATACCTAACTCTTAGATTTAACAACTTAAAGTATATATTTATATTCGCTCCATTTTTATTTCTTGATTTACTTTTATTTGGAAAACTATATATTCTTTTTATTATAGTAATCTATTGTATTTGCTCTGCAATATTACGTAGAAAAATGCATTTTAAATATATCTATTTTTCTATTTTGCTTTTAGCAAGCTTTACTGTGTTAAGAACATATTTACGTGTAGGTTATTTTGAAATATCATTTATGACCCAAATGCTGGGGGAATTTTTAAATACCTGGGAAGTTGGTTATTTAATACAGTCTTCAACAAAAGAACAAGATTTTTTATATACATTAGGTTTTTTCTTTTTACGAGCTCTACCTTCTCCATATATCTCTATATTTTTTGATGATTACATATCATATACTGCAATATCTACAGCTATAAATCCTTTAGACTATGGTTTAGCAGGTAATCTAATTGCAGAATCATTAGCCTTTAAAAGTAATTTTCTATTAATAGTTGCCCCAATTTTATTTTGTTGTTTTTTCTTTATTATTAGTTTTCTTCCATCTCTTGGTTTTATTTCAACAAACCAACTATATATATTGTATTGTATCCAATTACTGCCAATATTTAGATATAGCTTTTATGAATTAGCCCTTTACCCGATATATCTAATAACAACCTTCGGATTTTTATTTATATTTATTGATTTAGCGAAAAAAAATGCAAAATAACCCTTTAGTATCTATTGTTTTACCATTATATAACTCAGAAAATTTCATAGAAGAAACAATTATCAGTATACTAAATCAAACATATACTAGATTTGAACTATTAATAATAAATGATGGCTCTACTGATAATAGCATAAATATCGTAAAAACATTTAATGATCCAAGGATTAATATAATTGAAAATGATTGTAACCGTGGACTGGTATATACCCTAAATAGAGGTTTACTATTATGCACAGGCAAGTATATAGCAAGAATAGATGCTGATGACATTTGTTATCCACATAGAATTGAATCACAAGTATTATTTTTAGAAAACAATAGCACTATATCTGTCTGTGGTATGTATGCAAAACCTTTATTTTATAAGTTTAGTATTAAAAATTTTATTCTTTCATTCTCGGCCTCTTTCAAGCCACCTTTAAACCACAAACAGATAGTTTTAGCCCATATTTTTGAATGTAGAATGATCCATCCCTCTATAATGCTAAGAAAAGAAATAATTGAAAGTGGTTACCTATATGACCCAGATAAAAAACATGCTGAAGATTATGACTTATGGATAAGAATTTCAAAAAAATTTATTTTAGCAAATTTACCTAAATATGGAATTAAGTATAGAATTCACTCAGGAAGTGTATCTCAGAGCAACAGGTTAGAGCAGATAGAAAATTCATTATCATCCAAAATTTCAGCATTACGATTCTTTTCTGATGATCCTAATTTGATTAAAAATTTCAAGAAGATAATATCAAATGATTTTAATGAATTTACAGAGCTAAAAGAAAAAGTTCCTGCCTTTTTTTCTTTTATTGACAGATTTGATAGAAATATTTCAGAATATTATTTCTTTAGGTTCTGTCGAAAAAATTCAAATTATGGATTAAAATTATTTAATTTATATATCAAAAACACTAAAGAACCTAAAGTTAGACGCATAATAATTATATTTATTCTCAGTATATTGAGGAAGTCAATTTGATTTATATTATAATTCCGATTCTGCAAAATGAAGTAAATGATAGTTTTCATAAAATCATCCTGAATTTTTTAGCTAAAACCGAACCTGTTAAAACACAGTTTTATTTTATTATTGTACTTCAATATGAAACGCCAGAATCTAAAAAAATCTCCATAGATAAAATCAATAAATATTTTTCAGGGTACTCTATAAAAATAATAACATCTAGTATAAGCGGTGTATCCTTAGCAAGAAATATGGGTCTTGACTTTATAAAAAAAACCAGTACATCTGAAAATGACACATGTTATTTTTTAGATTCTAAGATTTTAGTTAGCTCTACTTTCTTTTCTAACTTATTAGACTTCTCCAGCTCAAAAGATAAAGCTATGTTAGGAAATATAGAGTTTTTACCAGCCAACATGATTGAAGATAAATTAAAAAAAACGCCATCATATAATGGTAATAACACTAAAGCCTCTAAAAACAACATTAATATTAATGATGTTAACCTTCTACAATATTGCACATTATCTAGATGGATATTTAAAGTTCATATTTTAAATGATGTTCGCTTTAATGAGAATCTCGGCCCTGGTGATATGACAAAAATCAACTCTGCAGAAGATGTATTCTATCTCTATCAACTGTCTAAAAAATGTTATTTTGATATAAAAAAAGTAGGTAGTAAGATATTTCGAGAGGCTCGACCTAAAAATCTTGATAAACATTTTTTATATGCTTATGGTCATGGTGCAATACTAGCATATCTATTTAAAAGATCGCCCCGAAAATATTTTTTTAGTTTATTATTTTTTATTTTAAATTCCTTTAGATTTTTATTTATTGGAATTAAAGGATTAAAGTTAGCTCGTTTAAGATTAATTGGTCTATGTTCAAAACTTGAGAGGAATCTATATGAATAAAATTGCTATAATCACAGGTATCACTGGACAAGATGGCTCTTATCTTGCAGAGTTTCTTTTAGAAAAAGGCTATGAAGTTCACGGTTTAATTCGTAGAGCCTCTTCTTTCAATACGGAGAGAATTGACTCTGTCGTTAATAACAGTGATAAGATTAAATTACACTATGGTGATTTAACTGATACCTCGAACTTAATCCGTTTAGTAAAAGAAATCCAACCAGATGAGATTTATAACTTAGGTGCAATGTCCCATGTGGCTGTATCTTTTGAGTCTCCTGAATATACTGCAGATGTCGATGCTATCGGTACACTACGTTTATTAGAGGCCATCCGTATTAACGGCCTAGAAAAGAAAACTCGCTTTTATCAAGCATCAACATCAGAACTTTATGGTGAAGTTCAAGAAATACCACAAAAAGAAACAACGCCTTTCCACCCTCGCTCACCGTATGCCGTAGCGAAAATGTACGCTTATTGGATTACAGTGAACTACCGTGAGTCATACGGAATGTATGCTTGTAATGGTACTTTATTTAATCATGAATCCCCGCGCCGCGGTGAAACTTTCGTTACACGTAAAATTACACGTACTATTGCCAATATTTCACAAGGCCTAGAGCAGTGCCTATATTTAGGTAACATGGATGCTTTACGTGATTGGGGACACGCAAAAGATTACGTTCGTATGCAATGGATGATGTTACAACAAGATCACGCTGATGATTTCGTTATTGCTACAGGTAAACAAATTTCCGTACGTGAATTTGTACGTATGTCTGCTAAAGAGGCTGGAATTGAGCTCTCATTTAGTGGCACTGGTGTAGATGAAATTGCAACTGTTACTAGCGTAAATAACGCACTAGCACCAAATGTAAATGTCGGTGATATCATAGTCCGTGTTAGCCCAAAATTCTTCCGCCCTGCAGAAGTTGAAACCCTTCTAGGCGATCCTTCTAAAGCAAAAGAAAAATTAGGTTGGGTGCCAGAGATCACCGTGGAAGAAATGTGCTCAGAAATGGTTGCATCTGATATAGAAAAAGCAAAACAGCATGCTTTACTTAAAGCAAATGGGTTTGATGTTGCTATTTCTTTAGAGAATTAAGGATCACTCCGTGAAAAAAAGAGTTTTTGTTGCTGGTCATAATGGCATGGTTGGCTCCGCAATAGTAAGGCAATTACAAAATCGTAACGACATTGAATTAATAACAAAATCACGTCACGAGTTGGATCTCACAAGCCAAATGGCTGTTGATAGTTTTTTCGAGCAAAGCAAAATTGACGAAGTCTATTTAGCCGCTGCCAAAGTTGGTGGCATCCACGCAAATAATACCTATCCAGCAGATTTCATTTATGAAAATTTAATAATGGAATGCAACATTATCCATTCTGCTCATAAACATAATGTTCAACATTTACTGTTTTTAGGTTCATCTTGTATTTATCCAAAATTAGCATCACAACCGATGTCTGAAGATGCACTGTTAACGGGTATTCTTGAATCAACGAATGAGCCTTATGCTGTTGCTAAAATTGCAGGTATTAAACTTTGTGAATCGTATAATCGACAATATGGTCGTGATTACCGCAGTGTAATGCCAACTAATTTATATGGTGAAAACGATAATTTTCATCCAGAGAACTCACATGTTATTCCTGCGTTAATGCGCCGCTTCCATGAAGCTAAGCTGAATAATGACGAAGAAGTAGTTGTTTGGGGTACAGGAACACCTATGCGAGAGTTTCTTTATGTCGATGATATGGCTGCAGCCTCAGTCTATGTTATGGAATTAAACAAAAAAACATATCAAGCAAACACTCAACCAATGTTATCCCACATTAATGTTGGTACAGGTGTCGACTGCACGATTCGTGAAATGGCTGAAACTATGGCTAAAGTTGTTGGCTTTAAGGGAAGAATTATATTCGACAGCACTAAACCAGATGGAACCCCTAGAAAATTAATGGATGTATCTCGTTTAAAAAACCTAGGATGGACATATTCTGTCGAGCTTGAAAATGGATTAAGTGAAGCTTACCAGTGGTTCCTGCAAAATCAGCAAAATTTTCGTAAATAACGGATTAAATAAATATGGCGCAGCGATTAGCATTAAATACGTTTAAAACTATCGTTGCATCTACTCCTTTAGTTTCTATTGATCTGGTCATTTGTAATTCAAAAAACCAAGCATTGTTAGGGCTACGAAATAATCGTCCCGCCCAAGGTTATTGGTTTGTACCAGGTGGGCGTATTTGCAAAGATGAAACATTTGACATCGCATTTCGGCGGTTAACGATTGATGAGCTTGGTATCAGTTATAATATCAATGATGCAAAGTTTATTGGTCATTACCAGCATCTCTATCAAGATAATTTTTCAGAGGATAATTTTTCTACTCATTATGTCGTCTTGGGATATTTAATTAAAGAAGACCTTGATCTCAATAAATTACCTTTGGAACAACATAGAAACTATCAATGGTGGGATATCAACGAACTTCTGGATTCATCTAAAGTACACGATAATACAAAAGCCTATTTTATTAATAACCATTTAAATTTACGGTAAATTATTATGTTATTGCCTGTTATTATGGCAGGAGGCTCAGGTAGTCGTTTATGGCCTCTTTCTCGTAGCCTATATCCAAAACAGTTTATTAGCCTAACTAGCAAAAAAACAATGTTGCAAGAAACTGCAGCGCGGTTAAAAACGCTGCAACATCAGCCCCCTGTATTTATCTGCAACGAAGAGCATCGTTTTATTGTTGCAGAGCAATTACGACAAGAAAATGTCAAGCACAGTGGCATCATTTTAGAGCCCATTGGTCGAAATACAGCACCTGCTATAGCATTAGCGGCTATTAGGGCAATACAGAATGGAAATGACCCTTTATTATTAGTTTTAGCCGCAGATCATGTCATACAAAACCAAATAGGATTTACTCATTCTATTGAAAACGCAATTGAGGCTGCTGAAGAAGGTGCTTTAATTACTTTTGGTATCATTCCAACAACACCTGAAACTGGGTACGGCTATATTAAAAAAGGCTCCCCTGTTAATATTGCAACTTATCAAGTCGAACGCTTCGTTGAAAAACCAGATTTAACTACCGCTGAAAGTTACCTTTCAAGCGGTGAATACCTCTGGAATAGCGGTATGTTTCTCTTCAAGGCATCCTGTTATCTCAATGAATTAAAAAAACACTGCCCTGATATTTTAAAAATATGCGAACAAGCAATTCTTAATTCACAAAATGATTTGGACTTTATTCGTATACAACCGGACATTTTTAGTGCGTGCCCTGATGATTCAATAGATTACGCTGTGATGGAAAAGGCAAACAACGTTCAAGTCGTTCCGATGGATGCAGGCTGGAGTGATGTTGGTTCTTTCAGCTCTCTTTGGGAGGTTTCCCCCAAAGATACACAATCTAATGTCATTATTGGTGACGTATTAACAGAAAATACAACAAACAGTTATATCTACTCCCAAAATAAACTCGTATCCACTGTTGGTATTGATAATTTGGTGATAGTAGAAACTAAAGATGCAGTGTTAGTCGCCAATAAAAACAACGTTCAAGATGTAAAAAGTATTGTTGCTCAATTAAAGAATGCAGGCCGTTCTGAATGCGAACAACATCGCGAAGCATACCGCCCATGGGGGACCCATGATGATATCGCTGAAGGCCAACGTTTCCATGTTAAACATCTTAAAGTAAAACCTGGAGAAAAAACCGCCTTACAAATGCACTATCACCGAGCTGAACATTGGGTTGTGGTACAAGGGACTGCAAAAGTAACCAATGGCGATAAAACGTTCATAATTAGCGAAAATGAATCCACTTATATTCCTATTGGATCTCCTCATAGAATAGAAAATCCTGGTAAAGTTGACCTACATTTAATTGAGGTTCGCTCAGGTAATTATTTACAAGAAGACGATATCATTAGGCTAGAAGAGTATGGTAAAAACCATAACTAGCTATTACTGAATGGTTTTCTACTCTTTTATAAATAACATACTTAAGTTAAAAAATATGCTTAAAGATGACCATGACCTTGACTTTACTGTTATAACTGTTTGCTATAATTCTGCGAGTACAATACAAGAAACAATATCATCTGTATTAAACCAAAAAAGAGTAACACTTGAATATATTATTATAGATGGTGCATCTACGGATGGAACCATTGATATATTGAATAATAATAATGATAGCAGGCTGAAATACAGCTCAGAGCCTGATAAAGGTTTATATGATGCTATGAATAAAGGTATAGCTAAAGCAAAAGGAAAGATTGTAGCTATATTAAATTCTGATGACCTGTACATAAACGATTATGTATTATCTGATGTGCTTGCTGAATTTAATCAAAACAATGCTGACCTTGTTTCTGGCAATTTATACTATTTCAATAATGACCCTAGTCAGGTCATTAGAAAATATCCTTGTGAAGATATGAACTCAAAAGCTAAGTGGAAAAAAGGAAAACAACCACCACATCCATCCACATTTGTAAAACTCTCGGTATATAAAGAAATAGGCTATTATCATAGTGAATTTAAAATTTCTTCTGATTATGAATTTCTTCTACGAGCTATCTTTATAAATAACTACAAACACTCTATTCTAAATAAATATTTAGTTGCTATGCGCATGGGTGGAGAAAGCACTTCTGGCTTTAAAAGCAGATATATAGGAAGTAAGGAGGTTTATTTATCATGGGAGAAAAATAATATAGCTCCACCTTTATTTTTAATTCCTTTAAAAATAATCAATAAATTGCTTATTAAATAATACCTAATCTCATCGCCACTTATATCATGGTGAAAGTATCTCTCTATAAAAGTAAATTTTGATAATTATGAATACCACTAAAAACATCATCCTTGATTCAGGCATACAGTTTGGTACTAGCGGAGCCCGTGGATTAGTCTCTCAATTTACTGAAGAATCATGTGCTGCATTTACCCATGCATTTATTAATAGCATCAAAAGCAAATTTAGTTTTGACCAAATAGCCATCGCTATAGATAATCGCCCAAGTAGTGAATTTATTGCGATTGCTTGTATAGAGGCAATAAAGCAACAAGGAATAGAACCCCTATATTACGGTGTAATTCCAACACCTGCCCTTGCATATACTGCAATGAAAAATAATATTCCTTGCATCATGGTGACTGGTAGTCATATCCCTTTTGATAGAAATGGACTAAAATTTTACCGCCCTGATGGTGAAATCACTAAAGTTGATGAAGTCGCTATTTTAAATAACAACTCTCAATTTGAAATTTCCGATATAATTCCACAACCTCTATCAATAAATACATTAGCGACTGAAGAGTATCTCTATCGTTATTTATCTATATTTGATGAAAATTTATTAGCTGGTAAACGTATTGGTATTTATGAACATTCTAGTGCAGGGCGTGATATATACCCGATTCTATTTAAAAAACTCGGGGCTGAGGTTATTTCTCTAGAACGAAGTGACATGTTTGTTCCAATTGATACCGAGGCCGTGTCTGAAGAAGACAAAATAAAAGCAAGAAATTGGTCAAATTTGTACAATCTTGATGCTATTTTTTCTACTGATGGGGATGGAGATCGCCCACTTGTTGCTGATGAAAATGGTGAATGGTTACGAGGCGATATATTAGGTTTATTGTGCGCATTAGAGATGAAAATAGAAGTATTAGCAGTTCCAGTTAGCTGCAATACAATCATTTCATCTCATAAAGGTTTTAAGTGTGTAAAACAAACTAAAATTGGCTCTCCTTATGTTATTGAAGCATTTGTAGACTTAGCTAAAAATTATAAAAAAATTGCAGGATTTGAAGCTAACGGCGGTTTTCTTTTAGGGTCTAACATTGAAATAAATGGCAAACAATTATCAGCCCTACCAACTCGAGATGCCATTTTACCCTTCTTAATGTTGTTATCAGCCGCAAAAGAAAAAGGCATAGCTCAATTAGTTGATTCATTGCCGCAACGCATAACCTTTAGTGATAGAATACAAAACTTCGCAACAGAAAAAAGTAAAACTATCATTGAGAAAGCGAAAGAAAATCCAACGTATTTATTGCAACATTTAGGTTTTGGCGATGATACTTTATTAGATCTAAATACAATTGATGGGCTAAGAATAACACTGTCAAGTGGCAATATTATTCATCTAAGACCGTCAGGCAATGCGCCGGAATTAAGGTGCTATGCCGAAGCTAATGATCAGCAAACCGCACAATACATTGTGCAACAATCACTAAAAAACATTCAGACCTTCTCTTCACTTTAATTTACAATGCTGTTTTTAGCTTATAAATCACAATAGTCTAAAATAACATGCGAATAATACAACCTGTATAAGTAAAAAATAGTACGGCTCACTATACATGAAAACTTTAATTAGCGGATCTACCGGATTTATTGGAAAAGCAGTTCTTAAAGAATTAAAAAGTAACTATCGAATAATTACTCGAAATCATATATCTGAATTAAATGACTGTTTTACCATTCAATCCTTTAATCAAAATACAGATTGGAATGGTGCATTTGATGGTATAGATAGTATTATTCATCTTGCTGCTATTGCGCATCGTACGAAGGTAAAAACACCAAATGATAATGAGCAAAAGGAATTATGGAGTGTTAATGTCGAAGGAACGTTGCATTTCGCAAATGAGGCAGCTAAAGCAGGCGTCAAACGCTTTGTATTTATAAGCTCCATTGGTGTGAATGGTAATATCACACATGAAAAGCCATTCTCCCCACAAGACCCTCCAGCACCACATAATGAGTACGCTCGGTCTAAGTTAGTTGCGGAACAGGGCCTCTCAGATATCTGTGCCAAAACAGGTATGGAACTTGTTATCATACGCCCTGTTTTAGTCTATGGTGAAAATGCACCTGGTAATTTTGCTCTTCTTTTAAAGTTGATTCAAAAAATACCTATGTTACCTTTTGGGCTAACGAATAATTCACGAAGTTATATATCTGTAAAGAACTTAGCGCATTTTATTGCAATATGTACTCAACACCCCAATGCTGCAGGTAAAGTCTTTTTAGTTTCAGATGGAAAGAACCTTTCCACAAAAGAACTCACTAGCGTTATAGGTACAAGCCTAGGAAAGAATATCATTCAACTACCTGTTCCTAAGCTCCTCATGAAAACTCTATTAAGTGCCGTTGGCAAGCAAGGTCTTTTTACCCAACTTTATCAAAATTTAGAGGTCGACTCCTCAAATATGTTCAATGAACTCGGCTGGACTCCACCTTATACCATAGAGCAAACAATGAGTTACTTAGGAAACAACAAGAAATGATACGTATAATTGATTTCTTTTCTGCCTTAATTGGGTTAATCGTTTTATCTCCTGTACTACTTATTACCTCTATTATTGGTTATTTTGAAACAGGTTCACCTATTTTTATTCAAACTCGCGTTGGCAAAAATAAAAAACCCTTCAAGTTAGTTAAATTTAGAACAATGAAAGTAGGCACCTCATCTGTCGCCAGCCATTTAGTTGATACTAACTCTATAACTAAATATGGGACGATTTTACGTAAAACTAAAATAGATGAACTTCCACAATTAATTAATGTATTAAAAGGTGAGATGAGTTTAGTCGGCCCTCGGCCTAATTTATTTAACCAAGAAGAATTAATACAACAACGTTCAGCACTAAATATCTATGATGTTCGCCCGGGTATAACTGGATTAGCACAAATTAAAAATATTGATATGTCTACTCCTCAGTTATTAGCGGCTACAGATAAAGAAATGATAGATAACCTGAACCTTAAAAATTATTTTAAATATATCATGATGACAGTCACCGGCAGTGGTTCCGGCGATGCTGCTGCCAAGTGAAAAACAAAAAGAAGTAATCATTATGGATAAACTTAATCGCATCTGGTCTCTACCCCGAGTTTATAAAAGGCTCATTGGCTTGGGTATCGACACGCTACTTATTATTGTTTCATTCTTTCTCGCCCTATGGGTAAGGCTGGGTGAGGTTGTCATTCACCTGTCTTATCATACTTGGCTAACCCTGCTGGGTACGATTATCGTGACCCTGCTGGCTTTTGTAAAATTAGGGTTATACCGCGCAGTCTTACGCTACCTCACTTTCCACGCATTAACTGTTGCCATGGTAGGCGCATTAATTTCTGCATTTTCCATTACGACATTTTCCTATTACTTAGAAGCAAATATTCCGCGCACTATTCCATTTATCTATATGACCTTCCTCATTTTATTATGTGGTGGAGCAAGAATGTTAGTACGCTCAATGATTGTGCAAGCAAGTCGTAAAGGGTGTGAGCCAGTTCTAATTTATGGTGCCGGTAGCACAGGGCGCCAACTCGCTATCGCGTTACGAAATGCCGTGTCTTATCAAGTTAAAGGCTTTATTGATAACGACCCATCACTGCATCACACCGTAATACAGGGCATCACTGTTTATTCATCCGATAAAATTGAAGAATTAGTTAATAAATTAGGCATTGAAAAAATATTATTAGCCATGCCGCGCGCTTCTCGTTCTGAGCGCAAAGCGATTATTAATGGACTATTACATTTGTCTGTCGAAGTTCTAACAGTACCTGATTTTAACGATATTGTTGAAGGTCACGCTACAGTTGATGACTTAAAAGATGTTGCTATTGAAGATCTTTTAGGCCGTGACCCTGTTGCCCCTAATCCAGACTTAATCGGTGCCAATATCACAAATAAAATTGTAATGGTCACGGGAGCTGGGGGTTCTATCGGTTCAGAACTGTGCCGACAGATTATTCGTCAAAAACCATTAACATTAGTATTATTTGAAATCTCAGAATTTAATTTGTACGAGATTGATAAAGAGCTAAACAATATTGCTAATGCTGAAAAACTGAAAGTTAAAATTGTGCCTCTATTAGGAAGCGTCCAAGAGTTTGAACGATTAAAAAATGCATTAGAAACTTTTCATGTTCAGACTGTTTATCATGCTGCAGCCTATAAACACGTCCCCCTTGTTGAATATAATGTTGTTGAGGGGGTTCGTAACAATATATTTGGTACTTATAATGCGGCCAAAGCCGCAATTGAAGCTAAAGTAGAATCTTTCGTTCTAATATCTACCGATAAAGCGGTACGCCCAACGAATGTGATGGGAACATCAAAACGAGTAGCAGAGCTAGCCTTACAAGCACTCTCTAAACAGGAAAGTGAAAAGGAACATGGAACTCGGTTTTGCATGGTCAGATTTGGTAACGTACTAGGTTCATCAGGGTCAGTGATCCCCTTATTTAAGCAACAAATCGCCCGAGGCAAGGCCATTACAGTCACCCATCCAGATATTATCCGCTACTTTATGACTATCCCTGAAGCTGCTCAATTAGTCTTACAGGCGGGGGCGATGGGAAAAGGGGGGGATGTCTTCGTATTGGATATGGGGGAACCCGTTAAGATCGTCGATTTAGCAAAAAATCTGGTTCAACTTTCGGGACTTGAGTTAAAAACTGATAAAAATCCCAACGGTGACATTGAAATCAAATTTACAGGTTTACGACCGGGAGAAAAGCTGTTTGAAGAACTTCTTATCGGTGATAATGTCCATTCAACAGAACACCAACGGATCATGTCTGCCAATGAAGTTTTCATCCCCTTAGATGATTTCATTAAAGTATTAGATAAATTAAACATAGCATGTCAAAATTATGACCTGGAAGCTATACGCCAGATTTTACTTGAAACGCCAACCGAATTTAATCCAACGGATGGCATTGGTGATTTAGTGTGGAATGCCCGACACTAGTCCTCAAACAATAATATTCATTTTAAAAATAAATAACTTTTTAACAGGATACTCTAGTGATTAACAAGCGTCTTCCACTTACTCTATTAGCAGTGAGTATTTTACTCACAGGCTGCACCGTCACCCCCGGCGCCTATGTATCAACCTCAGGCAAAAATGTGGTTGATACGGGTGACCGTGACATTACTAAATTGGTTGATATCTATCCAATCTCACCAAAATTATTGGATGATATGTACACCGCTCCAACCATTGCTAAACCGAATGCACAGTTAGAAAAGCAACTGACTCACTATGAATATCGCGTGGGTGCAGGCGATGTATTAACCATTACAGTTTGGGACCACCCTGAACTGACTATCCCTGCGGGTTCATACCGTAGTGCGCAAGACTCAGGTAACTGGGTTCACTCTGACGGCACCATCTACTACCCGTATATTGGTAAAGTCAAAGTGATCGGTAAAACGGTCACTGAAATCCGTACCCTGATCAGCAATCGTTTAGCCACCTATATCGAATCCCCACAAGTGGATGTCAGTATCGCCGCCTTCCGTTCACAAAAAATGTATGTCTCTGGCGAAGTTGCCAAACCGGGTACGCTGCCTATCACTAACGTCCCACTGACTATCTTAGAAGCCTTTAATAATGCCGGCGGCTTAACCGAAAAAGCCGATTGGGATAATGTGGTGCTTACCCGTAATGGCAAAGAAATCAAAGTCTCATTACAAGATTTAGTTCAGTATGGGGATTTAACCCAAAACTACCTGATGCTACCGGGTGATGTGCTGTATGTACCACGTAATGATAGCCAGAAAGTATTTGTGATGGGTGAAGTCGGCCAACCAACGACCTTAACTATTGACCGCGCAGGTATGAGTATTACTGAAGCCCTAAGCAAAGCGAGCGGCCTTAACCAAACAACCGCTAATGCAACAGGGGTATTTGTTATTCGCCCAATTAAAAACCAACCAGCGGAAGACAAAGAACTTGAAGCCCTGTTACCGAAAAAAATGGCCGCGGTATATCAGCTAGACCTATCAGATGCGACATCGCTTGTAATGGGTACTGAATTTAAACTACAGCCTTATGACTTAGTGTATGTTACCGCAGCACCTGTGGTACGTTGGAACCGTCTAATCACTCAGTTATTACCAACTATCGCTTCATATAATCAATTAACCGAAGGTACCAAGCGTATTCACGACTGGTAATCGATATGTTTAATAATATTCTCGTTGTTTGTATGGGAAATATCTGCCACTCTCCTACGGGGGAGCGTTTATTGCAACGCTATTTTCCCGAAAAAACGGTTCATTCCGCGGGTATTATCGCCAAAAATGACATGCCAGCTTATGACAGTGCTATTCGGATTGCCGAGCAACATAGCCTTTCCCTTGAAAACCATCAATCACGTCGCTTAACTAGCGAATTATGTAATAAAGCAGACTTAATCCTAGTGATGGAAAACGAACATATTGCTAAAATCCACCAACAGTTTCCTGAAACTCGCGGCAAAGTGATGTTATTTGGGCAATGGATCAATAAAACCGAAATCCCTGATCCGCACAAACGCAGTGATGAAATGTTTGAACATGTTTACCAGTTGATGGAAAAAGCCTCGATGACTTGGCAAGGCAAAATTTAATTTTATTTATTGGACGACTTAACATTTAACCTATTATGAACACAACAAAGAATAGCTCCCCTGCCTCAGATGAAATCGATCTGCTCGCTCTGTTTAAAGTTTTGAAATCCAATACCATTAAAATTGGGTTTTTTACTGTGTTTTTTGCCGCTATTGCAATAGCATATAGCCTATTAGCAACACCAATTTACCAAGCCAATGCGACCTTACAGTATGATAAATTAGGCCAAGTCTCATTACTCGACCAAATGAGTGATGTCATGCCATTTGGTAACAGCAATAACCAAGTAGACTCTGAAATTGAAGTCATCAAGTCCCGCATGGTGTTGGGTAAAACCGTTGCAGACCTGAACTTATACACGCAAACAGCCCCTGAAGGCTTTGTCAGTAAATTACTGGGTGAAGTGGCTCCCGTTCATGTTGACCTATTTCAAATACCTGAAAACTTAATTGGCCAACCATTTACCCTGACTTATTTAGGGGATAACAATTATTCCCTAAATGTGGATGGCCAAGTTTTGCAAGGTAAAGTCGGTGAAGTCCTTAAACAAAGTGAAATTAACTTATTGATTTCCAGTTTCACGGCTGAAACTGGTGAAGAATTTGCATTAATCAAAAATGCCCGTTACTCCACCATTGAAGACTTACGCAACACTCTAACCATCGCTGAAGTCGGTAAAGGCACTGGTATTATCAGCTTAGCCATTAAAGGTGCGGATAAAGTTGAGAATGTTAACATCCTCAACAGTGTTATCCAAAACTATGTAGACCAAAATACCGAGCGTAAGAAAGAGGTGACTAACAATACGCTCGTATTCTTAGATGACTATTTACCTACAATTAAAAAGAAATTAGATAACTACGAAAATCAGTTAAATGCCTTTCGTAAAAAGAATGAATCCATTGACCTTTCTTTAGAAGCAAAAGCTGCTTTAGATACTGCTTTGCAGGTCGAAGAAAAGCTTAATGAGCTAACCTTTAAAGAAGTGGAAATTCAGCAATTATATACTCGTAACCACCCCGCTTATCAGTCCCTGTTAGATAAACGCCAGCAACTGTTACGTGAAAAAGAAAAAATCAGTAAAAATATCCAAAAACTACCGAATACCCAACAAGAAATCGTCCGTTTAACCCGCGATGTTGAAGCAGAGCAGGCCATCTACACCCAATTAGTGGCAAAACAGCAGGAACTCAGCGTGTTGAACTCCGGTATTACGGCCGATGTGCGTATTATTGACTCCGCAGAGTCCCAACCAAATGCTGTGGCACCGAAAAAATCGCTGATTGTTGTTCTTGCCACTATCCTTGGCTTTATTATCGGCTGTGCGTATGTAATTGCCCGCGAGTTCTTTAATAATAAAATTAAAAGCACGGAAGATATCGATGCATTGGGTGTCAATGTGTATGCCACTATCCCTTTCTCTAATTATGAGAAAAAACTCATTGAAGCCGGCAATAAGAGCCCATTAGCGATAGAAAACCCAGCGGATACCGCTGTGGAAGCCATCCGCTCACTGCGTACCAGTGTGTACTTCTCGGTGATGAACCAAGGTAACAACCTCGTTATGGTCACCAGTGCGTCTCCTGGTGTGGGAAAAAGTTTTGTTACCTCCAACATGGCGGTGGTACTGGCTAACGCAGGTAAAAAAGTATTATTAATCGATACCGACTTACGTAAAGGCCGTTTACACAAAGCTTTTGGGTTAAACAATAAAGCAGGCTTATCTGAATACTTATCACAGCAAAGTTTAGAATCACCCACTATTCATGCTAACGTGATTGAAAACCTTGATGTGATTTGCCGTGGTAAAAACGTCACTCACTCCTCTGAGTTATTAATGGGTGAGCGCTTTAAGCAGTTATTAGATAAAGTCAAAAACCAATACGATATTGTGGTGATAGATACCGCGCCAATCTTAGCCATTACGGACTCCGCGATTATTGGTAAATATGTCGGTACTTCATTGTTAATTGCTTTCTATGGTGTGAATACTGTGAAAGATGTTGATTTATCGCTAAAACGCTTTAAGCAAAATGATATCGAAATTACGGGTGTGATCCTAAATGGTATCGATGCAAGATCTGACGACTATAACTACCATTACGAATATTAAAACTCAGGAATATTGCGATGCATAATCAACAAGTTCTCGTCACTGGTGGCCTTGGCTACATTGGTAGCCACACCTGTGTGCAGATGATCCAGCAAGGGATGCAACCGGTTATTCTAGATAACTTGCATAATGCCAACCTTGAAGTACTTAACCGTATTGAAGCTATCACTGGTGTTAAACCCATCTTTTATCAAGGTGATGTCCGTGATAGGCAAGTTCTAGCGTCTATTTTTGCTAGTCATCAAATCCAGTCAGTGATCCACTTTGCTGGGTTAAAAGCCGTTGGTGAGTCGGTTGAAAAACCGATTGAATACTATGATGTTAATGTCAATGGCACGTTGGTATTAGTCGAAAGCATGAAAAAAGCAGGTGTTAAAAGCCTGATTTTTAGCTCATCAGCGACCGTATATGGTGACCCTGAAGAGGTACCGTTAACAGAAAATTCCAAAGTCGGTGGGACTACCAACCCATACGGAACCAGTAAGTATATGGTTGAACGTATCCTTTCGGATTTATATATTGCGGAAGATGACTGGTCACTGACCTTACTGCGTTATTTTAACCCTGTTGGTGCACACCCATCGGGAACCATGGGTGAAGACCCGCAAGGTATTCCAAATAACTTGGCGCCGTTTGTTTCCCAAGTCGCTGTAGGACGCCGCCCACAAGTCATGGTATTTGGTAATGATTACCCAACACCGGATGGTACTGGCGTACGTGACTATATTCACGTAATGGATTTAGCGGATGGCCATATTGCCGCCCTGAATGAAGTTAGCCAGCAAGCGGGCTTACATGTCTACAATCTTGGAACAGGAACTGGCACAAGTGTGCTAGAAATTATTACTGCGTTTGAAAAAGCGTCAGGTAAACCAATTAAATATGAGATTGTAGCAAGGCGTCCCGGTGATATCGCGGAATGTTGGTCTAGCCCAGAGAAAGCATTGAAAGATTTAAACTGGAAAGCGCAGTATTCTATCCAAGATATGGTCAATGATAGCTGGCGTTGGCAGTCCATGAACCCTAATGGTTATAACAGCTAACCTCAACGAGTTATTTCACAAACGAGCCTCTATGGCTCGTTTTTTGTTTTCAGGGTGCAAATAAATTTTATGACACATATAAAAGTTCCACATGAAAACAAAGCCATTTGCGCGTAAACTCTTCCCATCATTTATTATCACAAATATCAGCTTAACGTTATGCCACACATTGTTTTATTCGAACCAGAAATACCGCCAAATACTGGCAATATCATTCGCCTCTGTGCCAATACTGGCTTTGATTTACATCTTATTCACCCACTTGGGTTTACATGGGATGATAAACGCTTACGCCGTGCAGGGTTGGACTATAGCGAATTTGCCGATATCAAACACCATCATGATTATTTTGCTTTTTTAAAAAGTGAAGGGCTGAACCCTGATAATAACCAATCTGAAAGTGGGGCTCGCGTGTTTGCCTTAACCACTAAAGGTAAGCCAAGTCACAGCAATGTCAGCTACCAAGAAAATGACTATTTAATGTTTGGTCCTGAAACCCGTGGGTTACCGCCTTATGTGCTGGATAATATGCCAATGGAGCAAAAAATTCGTATTCCTATGTTGGCAGATAGCCGCAGTATGAATTTATCCAACTCTGTGGCAGTTGTGGTGTTTGAGGCATGGAGGCAGTTAGGGTATGCAGGGGCGTTATTGAAAGATTAATGCCATATTCGAGCTGTATAGTATGGACTCCGATTCTTTGAATCCTATTACAGCTCGATTTATGAAAATAAGCTTTTATTTTCTCATTAAATAATGAAGGAGGAGATTAGGTAAAAATTAGTCTTAAAAAGCAAATTAAAAATACGACTACTGAAACTGTAAATAGTGATAGTAAACTGACAGAAACCGCCTACTTATTATATTCTCCAGCCAATGCTGAACACCTAAAAAAATCTATTGCTCAGTTTAAAGCAGGTAACATATTCAAAAGAAAGATCTTTGAAAAATAGGCATAACGAGTTTCAGAAATAATTAACTCTCTCAAATCCCATCCCCATTTTCAAACCCCCAAATAGTGCCATTAAAGTTTTGGTCCATTTCTAAGGACGGTTTGTCACTGGTTGGTTTGCCAACAATACGTGCTGGAACGCCTGCCACTGTGGTATGCGGTGGAACGGGGTGAAGTACAACAGAACCTGCGCCAATTTTTGCACCTCGGCCAATTTCAATATTACCTAAAATTTTTGCCCCTGCACCAATCATCACCCCCTCTCTTACTTTAGGATGGCGATCGCCACAGGTTTTGCCTGTACCGCCTAGTGTGACGGATTGCAAAATTGAGACATCATTTTCGACAATTGCGGTTTCCCCAATCACAATACCGGTTGCGTGGTCAAGCATGATGCCACAACCAATACGGGCAGCTGGGTGGATATCGACACCAAAGGAAACGGAAATTTGATTTTGTAAATAAACCGCTAACGCTTGGCGGCCTTCTTTCCACAACCAATTACCGATGCGATAGGCTTGCAAGGCGTGGAAACCTTTCAAATACAATAGTGGCGTGGAATATTTATCAACGGCAGGGTCACGTAAGCGAACGGCTGCTAAGTCCATTGCCGCAGAAAAAATCATACTTTCGTCATTGCGATAAGCGGCTTCCACAATTTCGCGGACTTCAAGCGCAGGCATGATAGGAGAGCTCAGTTTATTCGCTAGCATATAGCTGAGCGCACTGCCTAAATTGTCATGCTTTAACAATGTCGCGTTAAAAAAACTGGCGAGAAGTGGTTCGCAGTCCGCAAGAGACTTCGCTTCATCTTTAATGAAACCCCAAATTCTATCCAGTTCTTCACGCGACATAATCACTCACCTATCTATTTTTATTAATCATGCAGCTTTGGCATATCGGCAATTTCATCTTTCGTCGCACGCCCCAATAGGGCTTGCGCTGCCTCTAACACATTTTTATGACGATAGAGGATTTGATAAATTTGCTCAGTAATTGGCATTTCAACACCAGCCCGCTCAGCCAGTGCGCGGACTTCCTTAGTATTACGATAGCCTTCAACCACTTGGCCAATCTCTTTTTCTGCGTCTTCAACGCTAACGCCATCGCCTAGCATCATGCCAAAACGGCGGTTACGGGATTGGTTATCGGTACACGTTAACACAAGGTCACCTAAACCCGCCATCCCCATAAAAGTTGCAGGGTCTGCTCCTAAAGCTGCACCTAAACGGCTCATTTCTGCTAAACCACGGGTAATCAATGCAGTACGCGCATTTGCACCAAACCCCATACCATCGGAGATCCCTGCGCCAATTGCGATGACATTTTTTACTGCTCCGCCCAGCTGCACCCCTACCATATCGGGGTTTTTATAGACACGGAAACTTTTGCCACAATGGAATAATTTTTGTAAATCATCACCAAATTGGCTATCGCTTGCCGCTACAGAAATTGCTGTCGGTAAACCCGCAGCTAACTCTTTTGCAAACGTTGGGCCAGACAACACAGCCAGAGGAATTTCATTACCTAATACCTCACGTGCCACTTCTTGCAACAAACGACCTGTATCCCGTTCTAAACCTTTAGTCGCCCAAATAATGCGGGAGTCTGCGCGTAAGTAAGGTTGGATTTGTTTTAGTACATCACCAAAAACATGGCTAGGTACGACAATCAAGATATTGGGGCTCGCTTCAACGGCACGTTTTAAGTCCGTTTCAAGAAATAAACTATCAGGGAAAGAAACGCCAGGCAAAAACGCCTGATTGCTGCGATCTTGTTCTAATTGATGAATGTGTTTTGGGTCATGGCCCCATAACACAACCTGATGTGCATTACGTGCAAGCGTAATGGCTAAAGCGGTGCCGTACGAGCCGGCACCGATCACTGTCATTGAAGCAGTATTCATTAAGCGTCCTGTTGAGCTTCTGAGTTCTGCGCTTGTTCACCTTGTTGCTGCTGTAAATAGTTCATGAACAGTGCATCAAAGTTAACTGGCGCTAAGTTCAATTGTGGGAATGTACCACGGCCCACTAAGCTTGTGATCGCTTCACGTGCATATGGGAACAGGATGTTCGGGCAGTATGCACCTAAGCAATGTGCCATTTGAGTACCTTCAATGCCTTCGATAGAGAAAACACCCGCCTGCTGCACTTCACACAAGAAAGCCGTTTCTTCACCTAAAGTTGCTGTCGTGGTGACGCGTAAAACAACTTCATAAACACCTTCAGATAGCTGAGTTGAAGAAGTATCTAAATCCAATTTGATTTCTGGCTGCCACTCGTGTTGAAAGATGTGTGGTGCATTAGGTGCTTCAAATGAAACGTCTTTTGCATAAATGCGTTGAATTTGAAAGACCATTTCTGAGTTGTTTTGTTCTGACATAGTTTATGTACCTTTAACTTCCATATGAATTTTCCCTGTTATTCTTTGAGCTACAGGGGTGTTCGCTGCGTTGCGCTACCCAAGTCACATACTGATGTATGCTCCTTGGATATCTTCACTTGCTGCCTACCTGTAGCCCAAATAATTTAAGGGAAACCCTGTTATTCTGAGCTACTGGAATGTTCGCTGCATTGCGCTACCCAAATGGGTTTTCGCTGTATTGTGTTACAGAAAAATTTTCTGCATTGTGCTCCCCAAATTACTTGCTACATATATAACTTGGGAGCAACTAGATACCAGATAATTACTTCTTACCACGAGCTAAAGGGAGGTTTTCACCTGCCCAGCCAGAGATCCCTTCTTTTAGGACAAAGACTTTTTCAAAACCGTGTTGTGCCAGCTGTTCAGCTGGTTTACCTGATTCCATACCACTTGCAGAAACGATAATCACTGGTTTCTGTTTGTGTTTTTCTAATTCACCTAAATTATTCTCTTTAATTTCAGACGGTGTTAAGTTAATAGAATCAATAATGTGCCCTTTACGGAAATCGTCACGAGAACGTAAATCGACAACAACCGCCTCTTCTTTATTAATCAGTGTAATCGCTTGTGAACGAGCAATCACTTTCGTTTTAGAGAAAAGGCCTTTAAAGGTCATAACAACCACAGCCACTAATAGCGCTATCCAAACCAGACTCAATAACATGTTCCGGCTTACAAATTGCATGATTTCTTGGATCATGGGGGGCAATCACTCCCGTTAGTTAAAATCAAATATCAAAGGGTTCTGAGTATACCTTTGTGTTGAGCTAATTACAGCCAATTCCCGCAAACTCGCTTGTTTTTTTTGCGCTAAGGCACGCAAAATTAACACTGTTCACTGAAAAACCACGTTTCTGTTTCGAGGCGGCACGCAAATATTTTAACATAAACGTGCTAAACAGGTCTAAGCTGTGCTTCAAATAGGCAATGAATAAGAAAAAAGTATTGAAAACTGGCTATACAAAATAAATCAGTGATAATAAAACTGTGTTATTTGACTTAGTATAGTTCTGATTCAGGGCAAAAATCCGAATTTATAAATGTTTTCAATACTATTTGTTAGACAGTGCTGGAAACCATCACTTGCAGATGAAATAATCAGATATTGCATTTAATTGAGGTGATTTATCACGATGGCCAATACACATCATCGAATGAAAATTTCATTTATTCGTCAGGCTATTAGCGCTCTCTTTGGGTTAGGGCTGCTTGTTCTCGCCCCAACACAAACTGTGTTTGCCAACCAGATCACTGAAAATAAAGGCCAGTTACATGATTTACTCAAAAGTATTGCTGAAAAAGAGAAAAGCGTAAAAGAGCAACAAGCCAAGCGCTCAGCACTACTTGAGCAACTCAAACAACAAGAACAAAGTATTTCTGCGGCGGGTCGTAGTCTGCATGAAACGCAAAACCAATTAAAACAATTAGACAAAGAAATTGTTTCCTTAAATAGCAATATCAAGCAGCTACAAACCAAAAAACAACAACAGGAAAAATTATTAGCTGACCAACTAGACGCAGCTTTCCGGTTAGGTAAACACCAAGGACTCACCCTGATGTTCAAAGGTGAAGAAGGCCAACGAGAAGAGCGTATTTTGGCCTATTACAGCTATTTAAATCAGGCGCGTGAAAAAAACATTATCGCTTTAGAAGAAACCACTAAAGAGCTGCAAGAACAAAAACAACTCGAACAAAAAAAACAAGCCGAACAAAAAACGACGCTGGCTCGCCAACAACAAGAAAAGCGTAAGTTGGATAACGCACGCACTTCGCGGCAAAAAACCTTGAATGTCCTTGAAAGTACATTAAAAGAAGACCAAAAAAATCTTGCTGTCCTAAAACAGAACGAAGCAAGATTACGCGATAAAATTGCCAAAGCCGAACGTGAGGCCAAAGCCAGAGCAGAACGAGAAGCTAAAGAAGCGGCCCGCATTCGTGTCCAAGTGGCAGAAAAAGAACGGCAAGCCAAACAGAAAGGTTCAACCTATAAGCCGTCAGAGAGTGAACGCTCACTGATGTCTCGTACTGGTGGTTTAGGGCGCCCTGCAGGGCAAGCTATTTGGCCTGTTCGCGGCTCATTGCTCCATAACTATGGCGATGTCATTTCCAGTGAATTACGTTGGAAAGGCATGGTTATCGCCGCTAACGAAGGAACCCAAGTCAAAGCTATCGCTGATGGGCGCGTACTACTGGCCGACTGGTTACAAGGCTATGGGCTAGTTGTCGTCGTTGAACACGGTAAAGGGGATATGAGTCTCTATGGCTATAACCAGAGCGCCTTAGTGAATGTCGGCCAAGAGGTTAGAGCAGGGCAACCAATCGCCTTAGTGGGGAGCAGTGGCGGCCAAGAACGCCCAGCACTCTATTTTGAAATCCGCAGACAAGGTAAAACCGTAAACCCACGTCCATGGTTAGGGCGATAAATTTTAAATTCAATTAATTAGGATAACGTTATGCTGAAGCACTTACCCGTTCGACTACTCATTGTTTTCTCATTATTAATGATGTGTCTACCGGTGAGTGCGGCAAAGCTAGCGATTGTGATTGATGATTTTGGTTATCGCGTTAAAGAAGATAACCAAATTTTAGCCTTATCCCCCGCGGTGACTATTGCAATTTTACCGAGCTCTCCTCATGGCCGTGAAGTCGCAGAAAAAGCCCATCAGCAAGGCCGTGATATTCTCATCCATATGCCAATGAAACCATTGAGCAAACAGCCATTAGAGAAAGACACATTAGCACCCTCAATGAATGCAGAGGAAATTGACCGCATTATTAAAAATGCGATAAGCCGAGTTCCTTATGCAAAAGGGATGAATAACCACATGGGAAGTGAGATGACATCTAACTTAGCAGGAATGCGTAATGTGATGCAGAGCCTGTCAAAGTCAAACTTATTTTTCCTTGATAGTGTGACTATTGGCAATACCCAAGCAGGTAATGCCGCCAAAGAATACGGTGTTCCCACGTTACGTCGCCATATTTTTATTGATAACCACCAATCGGAAGAAGAAACGCGTACTCAATTGAATAAAGCCGTTGCCTATGCACGTAAGCACGGCAGTGCAGTTGCAATCGGTCACCCACATCCATCTACCGTTCGTGCGTTACAAAAATACCTTGCCCAACTTCCTGCTGATGTTGAATTAGTGGGTGTTAGTGCCCTGCTGAGCTCTCAACCTACAACGAAACAGCCAACATCATTAAGAATGTTATCTGAAGAAGCGAAGAAGACCTCAGCGCAGCCTAAAACCGAGCAAGCAATACAAGATGAGATCAAAACCCCTCTAACCGAAGATGCAGCAGTTGAGCAACCGGAAACAGCCAGCCAACCAGAAAATATGATTATTCCGCAAGAGCTCGGTATCTGTGAGTTTACATTACCCTCTTCGAAGCTACAGGGAATTGATTTTATTATGTTTGTTGTCGAGGGGATTTATAACGATAAGGCTTTACAACCTTTGTTGGTGCAGGGCGATAAAGCCCAAAAGCGCCCGCTTTTCAAACAATAGCAGTAGCTCATTTTCGATTCCCCTTCTTGGTTCAAAAAAGCCAAAAAGGGGAATTGAGATAATCAATTTAATCCCAGTTTAAAATCACTTTACCAGATTGGCCTGAACGCATGATATCAAAGCCTTTTTGGAACTCATCAATCGAGAATTGATGGGTAATTATCGGTGATAAATCCAAACCAGATTGAATGAGTGTCACCATTTTATACCATGTTTCGAACATTTCTCGGCCGTAGATCCCCTTAATAAATAGCCCTTTGAAGATCACTTGGCTCCAATCTGTTGCCATCGAGGATGGGGGAATACCTAATAGGGCAATTCTGCCACCGTGGTTCATGGTGTCTAACATGGTTTGGAAAGCTGCCGGGGCACCAGAAACTTCTAATGCTACGTCAAAACCCTCTTTCATTCCCAGTTCGTTTATCACATCTTTTAAATTTTCACGACTGACATTCACTGCACGAGAAACACCCATTTTTTTCGCCAATTCAAGCCGATAGTCATTCACATCAGTGATAACAACATGGCGTGCACCTACATGTCGGCACACCGCGGCTGCCATGATACCAATAGGGCCAGCCCCTGAAACCAGCACATCTTCCCCCACTAAATCAAAGGAAAGTGCCGTATGAACTGCGTTACCAAATGGGTCAAAAATAGCCGCGATTTCATCAGGGATATTGTCGGGAATTTTAAAAGCATTGAATGCGGGGATCACTAGGTATTCTGCAAAACACCCTTCTCGGTTAACGCCCACCCCAATCGTATTGCGGCAAAGATGGGTACGGCCACCACGGCAGTTTCTGCAGTGGCCGCAAGTAATATGCCCTTCCCCTGACACTCGGTCACCAATTTTAAAGCCTTTGACTTCCTGTCCAATCGCAACAATTTCCCCTATATATTCATGACCGACAACCATTGGGACAGGAATGGTTTTCTGCGACCATTCATCCCAGTTATAGATATGTACATCCGTACCGCAAATCGCAGTTTTACGAATTTTGATCATCACATCATTGTGCCCGAGTTCCGGTTTCGGAACTTCTGTCATCCATATACCTGGTTCAGCTTTCAGTTTGGACAGTGCTTTCATAAAAGACCTTTTATTTGATTATTTTTAGTTTTCTACCAATGCGGGTGAATGCTTCAACAGCGTGTAAAATATCCTCCTCACTATGTGCTGCGGACATCTGAGTACGAATACGTGCCTGACCTTGCGGCACCACAGGGTAGAAAAAGCCCGTGACATAGATACCTTCATCAAGTAGCTCTTTTGCAAAAATTTGGGCAAGCTTGGCGTCACCTAACATCACAGGGATGATGGCATGGTCAGCGCCTGCGAGGGTAAAACCTGCCGCTGTCATTTTTTCTCTAAATAACACGGCATTACGCCATAATTTTTCACGTAATGAATGGCCTTCTTTCATCATATCAATCACTTTGATAGATGCGGCAACAATCGCAGGAGCGAGTGAGTTCGAAAACAAATAAGGACGAGAACGCTGACGCAGCCATTCAACCACCTCTTTTTTCGCTGCCGTATAACCACCGGATGCACCGCCCAAGGCTTTACCCAATGTCCCCGTGATAATATCGATACGGCCCATCACATCGCAGTACTCATGGCTACCACGACCATTTTCCCCAACAAAACCAACAGCATGTGAGTCATCCACCATCACCAAAGCTTGGTATTCGTCCGCAAGGTCACAAATGGATTTCAAATCCGCGATCACACCATCCATCGAGAACACACCATCTGTTGCGATTAAAATATGGCGAGCCCCTGCGGCTTTGGCTTCTTCTAAGCGCGCTTTTAATTCCACCATATTATTATTGCTGTAACGGTAGCGTTTTGCCTTGCTTAAGCGAACCCCATCAATAATTGATGCATGATTTAATGCATCTGAAATAATGGCATCTTCTGCTCCTAATAAGGTTTCAAACAGACCGCCATTTGCATCAAAACAGGACGAATAGAGAATGGCATCTTCCATGCCCAGAAAATCCGCCAGTTTGCGCTCTAAAACTTTGTGGTTATCTTGCGTTCCACAAATAAAGCGCACCGATGCCATACCAAAACCATGGCTATCCATTCCTTGTTTAGCCGCTTCGATGAGCGCGGGGTGGTTTGCAAGACCAAGATAATTATTAGCACAGAAATTAATAACTCGCTGGCCACCTACAATTTCAATGTCAGCATCTTGTGAAGTCGTAATAATACGCTCGTTTTTAAATAATCCATCGGCTTCAATTTGTACTAACTGCTCTTGAATCTGCTGATAAAATCTTTCTGACATGATTTCTTCCTGAATAGTTTCTATTAATAGAGTTTAATAATAGTCTCTATGTGTGGCGATATTCACAGCATAAATAAGTCAAGTTTGTAGCCAAGATCACGATATTTACCTTGTTCTCATTTTAGCGCCAGTTCAATTCTCTTCTATCAATGCTACCGTCTGCGCCAAGAGATGTTATTATAGTCACCAATGACGATCCTACTTTCTTAACCCATTTGAGGTATACCCAATGATCATAGTCACTGGTGGAGCTGGTTTTATTGGCAGCAATATTATTAAAGCCCTAAATGCAATCGGCCGCACAGATATCCTAGTGGTCGATAACCTGAAAGATGGCACTAAATTTGCCAACCTTGTTGACCTTGATATTGCGGATTACGCAGATAAAGAAGATTTCATTGTTAGTATCATCGCGGGTGATGATTTCGGTGAAATTGACGCGGTATTCCACGAAGGTGCTTGTTCATCAACCACAGAGTGGGATGGCAAGTATATGATGGACAATAACTACCAGTTTTCTAAAGAGTTATTACATTATTGCTTAGAGCGCGAAATTCCATTCTTATACGCCTCTTCTGCAGCAACTTATGGCGGTCGTAGCGATAACTTTATTGAAGAACGTCAATTCGAAAAACCATTAAATGTTTATGGTTATTCAAAATTCCAATTTGACCAATATGTACGTGAAATTCTGCCAGAAGCCGATTCACAAGTCTGTGGTTTCCGCTATTTCAACGTCTATGGACCAAATGAAGACCATAAAGGCAGCATGGCGAGCGTTGCGTATCACTTAAATAAACAAATTAATGAAGGGCAGAACCCAAAACTGTTCGAAGGTAGCGATACTTTCCGCCGTGACTTTATTTATGTAGGCGATGTGGCTGCGGTAAATTTATGGTTCTGGGAAAATAATGTTTCAGGTATTTTTAACTGTGGTACAGGACGTGCAGAATCTTTCCAAGCTGTTGCTGATGCAGTCACTGAATTCCACAAAGACAAAAATGTGGCCATCGAATACATTGAATTCCCTGAGAAATTAAAAGGTCGCTACCAAAGCTTCACACAAGCTGACCTGACCAAATTACGTGCCGCTGGCTACACTGCGCCATTTAAAACGGTTGCTGAAGGTGTCACCGAATATATGCACTTGCTCAATAAAGACGCGTAACGCTTATTTCTGAAAAATCATTTATGAAAATATTGGTGATCGGCCCTTCATGGGTAGGGGATATGATGATGTCACAAAGCCTTTATCGTACGATCAAGGCTTTACATCCCCATACACAGATTGATGTGATGGCGCCACAATGGTGCCGTCCTTTACTCGCCAAAATGCCTGAAGTTAGCGAAGCTATTCCTATGCCGCTTGGGCATGGTGCACTGGAAATTGGTGAACGTCGTCGATTAGGCAAAAGTTTGCAGGCAAATGGCTATGATCAAGCTATTGTATTACCAAACTCCTTAAAGTCTGCACTTGTGCCTTTTTTTGCAAAGATCCCCAAAAGAACGGGGTGGCGTGGAGAGATGCGCTATGGTCTACTCAATGATATTCGCCCATTGAATAAAGAAGCGTTTCCTTTAATGGTACAACGATATGTTGCTCTTGCTTATGATAAGCAAACTATTCAATCAGCTTCCGATATTCCGACACCCATTTTACCACCTAAACTAGTCACTGAACCGCAAGAAGTCACTGAAACTCTGCAAACCTTTGGGGTTGATGGCTCTCGCCCTATTATTGGTTTTTGCCCAGGGGCAGAGTTCGGGCCTGCCAAACGCTGGCCTCACTACCACTACGCTTCTCTTGCTCAAACACTGATTAGCCAAAAAGGCTATCAGGTGCTGCTATTTGGTTCGCAAAAAGACCACGAAGCTGGTGAAGCTATTCGTTTAGAGCTGACCGATGATGCTAGATTGCATTGCCATAATTTTTCAGGGAAAACATCGTTAGAACAAGCTGTTAATCTAATCGATGCCTGCCATGCCGTTGTCAGTAATGATTCGGGTTTGATGCATGTTGCAGCTGCACTCGGTAAACCGCTTGTCGCTTTATATGGCCCAAGTAGCCCTGATTTCACCCCGCCATTATCAGATAAAGCAGAAGTGATCCGCCTAATTACGGGGTATCACAAAGTGCGTAAAGGTGATGGTGAAAGTGGTTATCACCAAAGTTTGATTGATATCCAACCTCAATTAGTTATCGATGCGTTAGCTCGGTTAAATATAGGTATTGAATGATGAGAGTATTATTAGTCAAAACATCTTCAATGGGGGATGTTTTACACTCATTACCTGCACTGACCGACGCACAACAAGCCATACCCAATATCCAATTCGATTGGGTCGTTGAAGAAGGCTTCGCGCAAATCCCAACATGGCACAGTGGCGTTAACCAAGTGATCCCTGTGGCCATTCGCCGCTGGCGAAAAAATTGGTTTTCTGCACCGATCAGGGCCGAACGTGCGGAATTTCGCAAGAAATTACAAGCAACACATTATGACGCGATTATTGACGCGCAAGGGTTATTAAAGAGCGCTTTTCTTGTCACCCGCTTGGCTCATGGTGATAAACATGGCTATGACCGCCATAGCATCCGCGAACCATTAGCCAGCTTCTTTTATGACCACCGTTACGCAATCAGCAAGCAACAACATGCCGTTGAACGTATTCGCCAATTATTTGCCAAAAGCCTTGGTTATACCTGCCCAACGCAGCAAGGGGATTATGCGATTGCTCAACACTTTTTGCAGTCACAAGAAGAGCCTCAAAGCCCTTATGTCATTTTTCTGCATTCAACCACCCGTGATGATAAACACTGGCCTGAAAAAAATTGGCGAGAACTCATCGGGCTAATGGCTGGGAGTGGTATCAAAATCAAGTTGCCCTGGGGTGCACCTCATGAGCAGCAACGTGCAGAACGATTAGCAAAAGACTTTGATTTTGTAGAAGTTTTACCCAAGCTCACTTTAGCCGAAGTTGCACAGCAAATTGCTAATGCTAAAGCTGTCGTTTCTGTCGATACTGGGCTTAGCCATTTAACCGCGGCACTTGATAAACCTAATTTTACCCTATTTGGCCCCACTGACCCCGGCTTGATTGGGGGATATGGGCAAGGGCAGCATACGATTCAATCTCCGAGTAACCATATCGAGGATATAAGTGCTACATACACTTATGAACAGTTGAAACATTTTCTATAGAAAGGTATCTTAGCTACTCAAACTTTTTAATCTTTTACCACATCATTTACGTAGGCAACCTTTTTCGTCTACCCAATACCAGACATTAATTATAATGAATAATTCAATTACAATCATAACGGCATTTTTTGACATCGGTAGAGGAAATTGGAATAGAAAAAATGGTCGTCCAAATTCACTAGAATGTACAAATGAAACTTACTTTAAGTATTTTAATAGGTTAGCAAAACTTGATAACGATATGATTATCTTTACAACTTCAGATTTACAAGAAGAAATTCTCTCCATGAGAAAAGGTAAAGTAACTCATATAATCACAATTAATCTTGATAAAAAATTTAAGTTTATTCTAAAAAAAATTGCACAAATTCAAAATAGCGATGAATTTAAAAAACTAATTAAGCCTAAATTACTACGTGCGCCTGAGTACTGGTCGCCACAGTATGTTTTGATTAATAACCTAAAACCTTTTTTTGTCAAAAAAGCGATTGATCTAGACCTTGTTGATTACGAAACAATGGAAGTATTTATGGTATAACTGAGTGGCATCATTCTTTTAATCCTAATAAGATCCATTTGTTTTCTATACAAAATACACTAGCTCTAACAGATAAAAATGCAATATTAGAAACAGTTCTAAATAATAATCCACATATAATTGGTGGTGTATTAGTGGCCAGTAAAGAAAAATGGCCAGAGTTTTATAAAATTGTATTTGAAACTCAAAAAGAATTTTTATCCTCAGGCATTGTTGATGATGACCAAGGTATATTCTTAACCTGCGCTAGTAAATACCCAGACATTTTCCAATTAAATTACTTAGGGTATATGAAATGGCGTGATGTATTTAGATTATTCAACCATGGTTCAAAATACAACCGTTTTATACGTTTGGCTATATCGTTAAAATTAATTCGGTAAATATGTCTAATATGTAAGAATAGGCCTTTAAAAAGGCGCTATTCTCAACTAGAAATTACTTCTCTGGTGCAATAAACCCAAAGCACATGGTTTCAGGTGCGGCATCCGGTTCAGAACGATAAACCACATCTTCTTTTTCTATCGTAAATTGTGGCCAGAACTTACGTACCTTAGCGAAGTTTTCATGGGCGCAATCATCATATTTCTTACCCAGCAATAACGCCCCATGTTGGCGAATTTCAGCTTCCGTAATATCACGGTTATAGATATTCGGTGGCATATGCTTTTCCATCGACCAAGGCTGAATGACATGTGGCCTATCCTTGCCATAAATAATAAACCATTGATATTGGTTATCTTCCCCGCCAACATATTTAACTGGCATACCATAGCGCTGATACCAGCGCTGCTCACCGTCTGCTATCAAGGTTTTCACGCCAATAAATTTTTGCCCTGCTCCGCGAATATTAGCTGCTTGAACAATAAGGTACCCCGCAATAACCACGCCACCAAAGATAGCCAAACCAATTAGCGATTTTTTCAATGGCTGTTTAGGCATCACTGTTATAGAGCCGACAAATAACGGTGCACTAATCGCCATAAATGGCTGCAGCCATTCAGTTATTCGGCCGCCATCGTGAAAAGAGAACCAACCGTAGATCACAATCAGAGGAAAAAGAAGAATAAAGTTAGCCATACGATTCGCTGCCGCTTTCGGCCACCCTAACTTTCCACCGCTGCAATAAATGATAATCGCTGCAATCACTAACGGATAAAACACGCTCAGCGCCGCTTGTGTGGTATGAAGATTAAACCCAGGGTCGATTTGTGAATCTACCCATTTGAAAGCCGAAAAGTCCGTTGCCATCAACCAAAAGAAATTTGGTAATACCAAAGCAAACCACAACGCAATCGCAAGGTAAAAAACAGGGTGGCGATAACTTTGGCGAACGTGTTTCACAAATATAGTTAACAAGAAAACAGACCCAACTAGCGCCAAAGTTGAGTATTTCCCCATTGTTGCAAGGCCAGCAAATAAAGCAAACGGTAACCACCATGCAGGATTATCATCAACGGCACGTAAAAAGAAATAAATAACCCAAGGCCATAATGTCACTAAAATATAGTTATCATTATAAGGAATGATATCGAAATTAATGACACCTGATAAATTCAACATTAGCATTGCAAACCAAGCGAGGTCGCGGCGCCCAGTTAAACGAAAAGCCAGCTTCCACACGCCAAGTAAACCGAATGCAATACCCACAAAGTGGCTAAAATACCAATAAAAACTATAGGAAATATCAAGGTAAATTGCAGGCCACATCATGACGCCAACAAACCATGGGTTTTTAGGTGATCCCCACTCCCCGTTCATCCCCCAATTTACCGCTTCTACTGTGTCATAAGGTACGGTTGGGTCGAAATAAAAACTCGCTAAGATCCAAGCTATGGCATAGCTTATGACCCATACATAAACATATTTATTTGAAATTGATTGATTAGTGGCTGGCATATAGTCTTAGAAAAATAAACAAAAGTTCCAACATTCCATTTGGATACTACCCTAATAGCAATAAACCAAATCGAATGACTCTATAATAAGCAGGGAAGTCTACTATAGTTTAAATGCAATACTAGGATGTGCCAGAAAATATTCACAATCTATTGTTGTAATGTTCAAGTTAATATTCAAAAAAAGACATTACTTGGCATTATTGCTCTCGCGGAGGCAAATAGGGTTGCAATAATTTTAATAATCTTTGGAGGGCACCTTGGTTCTCATGAAGAACTTCGGCGGCATGACGTCCATAATATAACCGGTAATCTTCATCAGAAAGCAAACTCGTCACGGCTTGGGCCATCGATTCACTGTCTGTTACCGTAATCAATCCATCGGCTTGAGTCAGTTTTCCGCAAATATCTTTAAAATTGAATGTGTGAGGCCCCATTAACACGGGTAGCGCATGGGCTGCTGCTTCGAGTGGGTTATGCCCCCCAGTTTCGACCAAGCTTCCCCCAACAAAGGCAATATCTGCAATTCCATATAACAGCATCAATTCACCCATCGTGTCACCGATCACCACTTGGATATCTGCTGTAGGGATTGTATTAGCGCTACGACGAATAAACGTTAAGCCAGCTTTTTGGGTCAACTCTTCTGCTTTTGCAAAACGTTCTGGATGGCGAGGAACTAAAATTAAAAGCAAATCAGGAAAACGGGATAGCAATTTTTGATGGGTTTCTAATACAATGGCTTCTTCACCCTCATGAGTACTGGTCGCTATCCAGACAGGGCGATGTGCTGCCCATTGGCGGCGCAAAGTTATTGCCCTTACAGCTAATTCAGGCGTCACTGAGATATCAAACTTCAAGCTCCCCGTTACACTCAATTGCATCCGCCGTAACCCTAATTGAACGAAGCGTTCACCATCTTCCTGATGTTGTGCTGCGACCATCGTGACATTACGTAGCATACGTTTCACAAAGCTACCGAGCTTTTGATACCCCGCAGCAGAGCGCTCAGAAAGTCTCGCATTTGCAATAACCAATGGAATTTTACGTTTATGCAATTGATTAATCATGTTTGGCCATAACTCAGTTTCCATAATGATCACAAGTTTTGGGTCGACTTGTTTCAGAAAACGGCGCATTGAACCAGGGAGGTCATAAGGTAAATAGACGTGGTCGACATCATCACCAAACGCAGAAAGAACACGTTCTGAGCCAGTTGGCGTCATCGTGGTCACTGTAATTGGCAAAGACGGATAGTGATGGCGAAGTGCACGGACTAATGGAACGGCTGCGAGGGTTTCCCCGACAGAAACTGAATGTAATAAAATGCCTTGAGGTTTTACTTTTCCTGCACAAAAGCCATAACGTTCGCCCCAACGTTTACGATACGCAGGCGCTTTACGGCTGCGCAGCAATAGGCGAACCCATATAAATGGTTGGATAAGATAAAGAAGTACCTGATATAGACGCAGCAATAACATTCGATCTGATTCACTTACCAAAATTGGCGCTATCTTACCATAAAGCGCAAATAAAAGTGTGCAGAATATGCACCTAAAAATAGCGGTAAAATCTCATCTACAGTTGCAACCATGCTAGATAGCCGATAATGTTAGCGCTTATTCATGCTGTTTTTTCGAATAGAAAATACAAACAACGAGATACTATCGCCATGAAACATAAGGCTATTTACCCTGGTACGTTTGACCCTGTGACATCAGGACATGTTGATATTGTTACCCGAGCAGCAGCAATGTTTGACCATGTTTTGCTGGCTATTGCGAATAGTCAACGAAAAAACCCGATGTTTTCCCTTGATGAGCGCGTTGCCCTAGCTAAAGAAGTCACTTCTCACCTTGATAATGTTGAAGTTGTTGGGTTTTCTGAATTGATGGCTAGTTTTGCGCAAAAAAATGGTGCCAATATTCTTATTCGAGGGGTTCGTTCTGTAGCTGATTTCGAGTATGAGTGGCAATTAGCGAATATGAATCGCCATTTTGTTCCTGACTTGGAAACCGTATTTTTATTACCATCGCAAAGTTTATCCTTTGTTTCTTCTTCTTTGATCAAAGATGTTGCTCTTCACGATGGTGATATTTCATCTTTCCTACCCCCAGTGGTTGCTGAGGCAATGCTAAAGAAACTCAATAAAAAATAGTAAAAGCGCACTATTTTTGACACTGTGGGCAAAAGAAGGTGCTACGTTGCCCCTGTTTAATGCTTTCTATTGGCGTACCACACATTGAACAGGGTTCCCCCTTTTTCCCATAGACAAACAACTCTTGGGCAAAGTAACCTGGCTTACCATCCGACTGTAAAAAATCTTTTAGTGTCGTGCCGCCTTGCTCAATGGAGCGTTGTAACACCTTTTTGATCTGTTGCACGAGCTCGGTAATTTCAACCAATGTTAATGTATTAGTGATTTTTTCAGGTGATATTTTCGTCGCAAATAATGCTTCATTGGCATAAATATTACCTACACCAACAACCACTTTGTTATCCATTAACCACGGCTTAACAGCCACTTTTTTCTTTTGCGCTAATTCATAAAGATACTGCGGGTTAAATGCGTCTGATAATGGCTCGGGGCCTAAGTGTGCAAGCACAGAACTATTTTCTAAATCATCACACCAGAGCCAAGCGCCAAACCGACGAGGGTCTGTATAGCGCAGCACTTTGCCATCTCGCATGACTAAATCCACGTGGTCATGTTTTTCCTCAGGTAATTCTTCGGTCAAAATACGCACACTACCAGACATGCCCAGATGAACAATAACCCAACCTTTTTGTAATTCAATCAGCAAATACTTAGCGCGACGTTGCACACTCAGAACTATTTCGTCTGATAAACTTTTAATCTGTTCACTAACCGCCCAACGTAATCGACTATTGCGTACAACTGCGTAAGATATTGTATTTCCGACTAAATGTGGCTCTATTCCACGGCGGCTGGTTTCAACTTCTGGTAGTTCTGGCATATATAAACTCACATTCCTTGCTTAGGGATACCATTTTGCAATCACCCTCATGAGCTCATCTTTAACAATTTCCCAAGTAAAATTATCATAAGCATGTTTCTTAGCATGATAGGCTATTTCTTGACTATTTGGGTGATTTAACGCACTAGTAATATCCTCCGCCATACTTAAAGGCGAAAGCGGCTCCCTGAAAATAAACCCCGTTTCATTATGGGAAATAAATTCCACCATTGCCCCTCGCTGGCTTGCTATCACAGGGCGACCCGAAGCCATTGCTTCAAGTGCAACCATACAAAATGATTCTGGCTCAATAGAGGGAACAACAATAATATCCCCGAGAGCATAATAGTGTCGAATTTTTTCAGGATGAACCTCACCTAAACAAATACACTGCTCACCCAAAATTTTTGCAAAATTTTTTACTTCGTTTTGATATTGCGCCAACTCACCTTTTGATGCCGTATTTAGGTCTCCCACAATGACAAGTTTATAGCTAGGATCTTCTTCAAAGAAAATTTGACATGCTTGCATTAATTCAAGCAGTCCTTTGCCTTTGGCTGCTCTTCCGACAAATAAAACAGTCCTATCCTCTACTGTTAGCCCAAAATCCTCACGCTTGACCTCAGGTGATTGAGCATAAATTTCACCATCGAACCCGTTACGCACCACTTCAATAAACGCATTTGGTAAACGTTCCCTGTACCAATTTTTCATAAAGTGGCTTGGTACAATGATTTTTATGTCTTCAGGAACATCTTTAGGCTCGTACAAATTATGCATGTGTAACACAACGTTATTATGCCCTTCTTTCTTAATTATTTTTTTGAAGGATTTAATATGATTGTGAACAAAAATAACGCTTTCATTCGGATTTGGCGAAAATTGGTGTTTAATTTTGACAATTCTATCTGCATAAGAATATGGGTCTAATCTTGTCCATTTCTTAAATAGCCTTGTATACACTTTCCCAAACTTAATGCGCTCAATTTCACAATGCTCATTAACAACAGAATGAGCACTATATCCATCATTTTGTATACAAACGATTCGGTTTTCAATGTCTAATCGTTTAGCGACATTGTACATCCACGATTCAATTGCTGCCGCACTTTTAGGCGGTATAGAAAATATAGGAGAAACTGTTAAGACAATTTTATTAATCATCATATTATTTTCTTTTTTTTGTATATTTTTCAAACAAGTAATGAATACCTGACAAAATACCTGATAAATACGCACCTCGCTTTAATAGGTGCTTATATTCTTTTTTCCTTTCAACAAATTTAATGGCATGTTTTAAATCATCCTTTGTCCAAGGTGATTGCGCTAATGCTTTATAGAAAGGCTGAGAAGAAGGATAGTTCGCCCATGTGTGCCAAGGCTTACTCACACCAGTGTAATGAATTAAAACCGTTTCAGGTGTAATAATGGTTTGGTATTTTTGATGTGTTCGGTCATACAGCTCATTTTTTAAGGTATAAACTGTATTAAACTTTTTATTAAGCAGTATCAGGTCATTTCTTAAAATAAGGTTTAGTACATCTTGATCAGGGTATTTAAACCGTTGTTTCGCATTTTCTGCAGACAATAACTCAAAACATTGCTGAGTAACTCGTTTTTCGTGCCACTTCTTTAAATTCACAAACATAACACCCGAGTTAAAATAGGTCTCAGCTAACTGTGGTGTGTGTAGTCGCGTTTCACTTTTTGTTCTTACACCGATGTCATCAGCAATAACACCACAAACTTTGTCTTCAATTAAATTAGCTGCCAAATCTAATTGACCATTACAGATAACATCCGCATCTAAATATAAGGCAACATCATAATCTTTCGAAAGATAATCTAAAGCAACTAACCGAAAGTACATCGCTGAGGACCAAACATCAGAAGCCGGTAATGTTTTTAATAATTGATTATCCAACTCATAAACATGAAATTCAGTTGAAAACTGATGAGAAATAGCCTTCAACTTCTCTAAAAAGCTAGGGCTGACTTTATCTAAAAAATAATGAAATCTGAAGAACGTATTTGGGTTATTAATAAGTAAAGAGACCGCTGAAACACCTGCACCAAACTGATAGTTTTCATCCGAACCATAAATAACATCAAGACATGGTAATGAGGCATTACTCGCATTAGCCCCCTCATTTAACAGATATTTATTTGTTATCAGGTTATTCATGGCAAACTCTCTTCTGCTTGGTTGAACTATGCCCCATCATGGCGATTAAAAACCCCAAAAGAACTCCTAAGGGTTTAAGGTCCACTTGTTCAAACATTCCACGAACCAGATAAAAGCCAATAAGACTTAACAGCAATGCAATGAAGGCAAAGTAAATTTCCGGTGCATCAGACCTATTTTTAATCCCTTGCATTGAGGAATAGCACATTGACAAAAATACCGCACTAAATATCGCTAACCCTGCAATGCCCGCACCAAACCAAATATAAAGCCAAATATTATGGGGCCCAATAGACTGCTTAAATGTCCATTCCGGGTGATTTTTTACAACACTATTGTACTTCTCATGGTATATTTTATCGCCAATCCCATATCCGATAACTGGATTTTCCAATATAAGCTCAAAAGCGGTTCCTTGAGTTCCATTAGTATAACGGTGAGTACTATCCGTCTGCTCTAACTTATAAAACAGTTTTTTACTTGTATCAGGATAAATTAGTTTAATTGAAATAAGTGAAATTACCGAAAGGCATAATACAACTCCAATTAGTTTCCAAGGACGTTTAAAACATAAAAATAATAACCCAGCGACTGCAACTGCAACCCATGCCCCTCGAGCAAGCGTTCCGAGTAAAACAAACAGAAATACAATACTTAAAAGATAAAAATAAATAAGTTTAGATTTGGGTAATAAATACCAAAGAATAGGAAGTATTGGAAAGAAAAAAACTAACGCATCCGAAACATGCCTAAAATCATAAGTAGTAAACGGTAAAATACCCTGCTGATAGGCTATATAGTAGCGGCATAACTCAACAAGTAAAACTAAGGCTAACGATGCAGTAAAACTCGTTAATAATAGTTTTGAAATCTCTTTTAGGCTTTCTCTATATAAAATAATTGGCAATAAAAGTGATAAACTTAGTATTCCATAATTCAATAAATTATTGTTAATAGTTTTAATAGATACACTTAACATATCTGAATAAGATGTTGATACATAAAGAAAAATAGAAAAAGCAACAACTAAATATAAAAGTTTATTATTTAATCTTTTTAACACTTTTTTTGTATCTAAAGACAGATAAACCAAAGATGTGGCTATCATCAAATAGAACAGAATATGCTTATATCTGGTTACATTTTCCACAAAAAAAAGAGCAACAAAGATTAGTACCAAAGCCTTGTTATACTTTGAGAGAATACTTTCATTTCTTTCTAAAAAAGACATAACTTACCCAATTATTATTTAACTTAGTTTAACCCAGAAATACTGAAGATTATTTTTTATCCCAGAGAAAACCTTTCCTTGGTTAAACATATGCTTCGCACAATATCGCAAATGATTACTGCTTTTAGCCTTCAGTAACGGAATGTCTTTCCAAGGTGATGCATTTTTTGCATTAATAAAGGGCTGAGCTGTTGAGTAATTTGCCCACTCATGCCAAGGCTTAGTTGGGCCAATATAATGAATCAATACAGTTTCAGACGTTATTGGGTTCTCTTTTTTACCTTTTTGCAGCTCATAATTGATGCTATATTGAGTGTTGTACTTGCTATCAAGGTAAATAACTTTCCCTGTTAATAGCATATTTAAAATGTCTTGGTCTAAATAGGATAATTTTGCTTTCACAGTATCTTGGGAAAGTAAATCCATTGCTTTCGTTGAGATATCAAATTTTGACCAATTCACTAAATTTAAAACTAAAAACCCTGCATTAAAATACCCCGAAGCAATACCCGGGACACCTAAAGCATCAGCTCTTTTTTGCCACCAATTGCGATCCCTTTCAGGCACAACAGCAGCGATTTCATCATCTTGAAATTGAATATTTAACAATGGCTGCAGCGTCCCTTGGCACATAATATCTGCATCCATATAGATCATTCTATCTAGCTGATTTGAAAAGTAATCCGCAATAATAAACCTGAAATACGTTGCATATGACCAATTTTTGGTACTCAGCAGCGATTTAAGCTGTTCACAGTCAACCAAGTAAACTCTAATACTCGTCTTATATTGCTCTGCAAGCTGTTTAAATAATTGACTTTGCTCGTTATCAAAGTAGTCAGTAAATACATGAAATGAAAAAGAGATATCAGCATTTGTTTTTAATAAAGAAGCCATCGAGATCCCACAACCATATAAAAAATTACGGTCAATACCATAGGAAATATGTAAGCTATCATTATTAACAATCGCATCAGGTGACGATAAATCAATTTGCTGTGTAACCGCATTTTCTTTATTGAAGAACATTTATATCTCTCTTCTCTCTTGACTCACAATGACTTTCTAATTGTACGTTCTTTAATTTGTGCTGCTTTACTTTCCGCTTTAGCGATCAATAGCGCTTCCTGTTGCAAGATATCTCGTAGCGATAAGCCAAAATAGATCTTCATAAAACGAAAAATATCACGCTGAGTGAGCCCAATATTTAATGATGAATAATATAAACCAATTAAGTCTTTATTTCGCCAGCGAGTTGGAACAGAATTTCTGAGTTGTGCTCTGTGCAAATCAATAACCGATATTTTTAGCTGTTCTTCATTTCCCGCAAATGGCAAATGCAGTAAAAAATGGCAAATATAACAATCACGATGGTTAATACCAGCCGCGTGCATTTTACGCACCATCTTCGCCACTCGACGAATAATCATTTGTTTAGTACTAAACGTTGGTGGGTTATCTAGCCAATTCGCACAATAATCTTCTAAACTCACCGTCGGAGTTAAATCTTCAGTAATAATAAAGGAGTGGCGACGAAGAGGATTAATCCCTTTTTGCCCAAAAGCTCGGCCATTCATAGTATCAACTCCCACTTGAGTAAGTCGATGAATAGCATTCCACTCTCTATCCGCCCCTAATACAGGTAACCGAAAAGATAATAAGTTTTTAAGGACTTCTTTCAGTGTAGTCCCATAATGAATTTTTATAAAATAGCTGCGCCCTTCAAGTTCAAAACGCAGCGTTTTACGCGTCTCTAACGCACGAAAAACTTCACCTTGTAACTTATCTGTCTCGATAAAAGGATCTTTGTTTTTCCACAATTCATTAAAAGGGGTTTTTAAGTCAATCATTTGTTTCCCCCTAAAATAATATCTGCGGCTTTTTCTGGTAAACTATACAAATCTTCTGTATCCGCAAAATATCGCGCATTACTTGCCCATTGCGCTAATTGAACCGAATTCTTTAAGCTATCGACTAATGCCAAATTTAAAACCGTTTGTTCAAAGGGTTCGCTTATCACAATACCGCATTGAGCTTGGCTAATAAATGAAGCATATCCACACACTTCTGTGACAATAATCGGTAAACCTGCAGTAATCGCTTCTAATAACACAATACCTGCCGCTTCTTGATAAGCCGGGTGCATTAATATATCGGCTGCAGCCATTAATTCTGCAATATCATTACGGCCGCTAAAGAAAGAAACTTGCGAACCGATGCCTAACGTTTTCGCTAATTGTTGGTATTTCGCCGGTTTATCTTGGCCAACTACCATCAATAACGTGTTTTTCTTAATCTCATCGGGCAATGCCGCAATGGCTTTTATCGTACGGTCAACACCTTTGCGTTTGAAGTCAGAACCCACCTGTAATACTAAAAATGCAGACTCAGGTATTTGATTTTTTTCACGATAAACTCTTTTCGCATCTACAATTTGCTTATCATACTTTCTATCTTGGGCGATACCGGGAGGCAGCATATGGAAACGCTCATTTTCGGTTTCATAATGCTTTTTGAAATGACTAATTTGATGTGGCGTTAACATTAATAACTGTGTCGGTTTCCCCACAGCAAAAACGGCTTTTTCAAATTCGGCATAATGTTTATAGCGAGGTGTCAGCTTATAAAAAAAACCTTTTTCTTCAGCGACTTTCTGGGCATAGCAGACATCTGCTGCATAATACACATCCAGGCCTGGCATTTTATTGAAGCCAATTACCCGCTCAACAGGATGCTGCTTTAAATGCGCCAACACCCAGTCATAATATTGTGCATTGCGTCCGTGATTCGTCTTCGATGTCACCGGCACGATAATAATTTCAAAACCATCCGGCTTATCACCTTCCCATGATTGGGTATAGACACGTACGTGATGCCCACGTGATTGGCATTCGGTTGCAATACGTAGAAAATCCCGTTGTAACCCACCAAACGGAAAGTATTTATATAAGCAAAATGCCAAATTCATGTTAATACCTTGTCATCATAGAGCGAATATTCATCGGCAACATTTTCTCTGTTGCTTTAATTACATCGGATGCAGGGACAATAGATAAATATTTTTTACTGCGATCAAGTTCATTTCGCGGCGGCATGGGTTCATAGTCTCCCGCCCAAAATTGCACGCTATTATCGCTCCAAGGCCGCCAAAAAACATGATTTGTCGCACCAAAAAGGCACACAATGGGTGTATTGACTGCTGCAGCAATGTGCATTGGTGCAGAATCAACACCAATGAATAACGCGGCATGAGCAATCAATGCGCCTAGCTCAGGAAATGAAGTTTTCCCTGCAAGTTCAGTAACAGGCTTTGTTTGGCAGCCATTTGCAATCTCATTGATACATTCTAAATCTTCTTTACTCGGCCCCGAAGTTAAAACTACTTGATAGCCACGAGATTGCAATGCATCGATGACGGCTGAAAATTTTTCATTATCCCAGCACTTAAAAGCTTGGCGTGCTGTTGGTTGAATAACGACATAACTGCTATGAACACCCAGTCTTAACAGCCTTTCATCAATATTTTTCCAATCCTGCTCTGAATAAGCCATCGTTAGATGTGTTTTTAGTTCTTTTATTTCTAACGGCTTGAGCACTGATAAGTTATTTAGAACAACATGCTCGCCCTCAGGCTCTGTCAAATGCGTAAAACTGTTACGCCAATATTTAGAATCTCGATGGGCAAACTGATGGGAAATTTTTGTGCTAGCAGGAATAGCCCGAACCAATACACTCACCATCCATTGGTCTGCTAGATTAACAACTAAATCATATTTATTTTTACGCAGCTTTAGCAGCAACTTAATAAAATTACATGCTTTACTCAGCCCACCACTTTTTTTCCCAGATATGCCGTATAACGCGTTAATTTCAGCATTTTCAGAGAGAATGGGGATAGTATCCTGATAAAGTAAAACATCAATTTCAGCATCAGGATATCGGTGTTTTAATGAGCTGATAACCGGTGTTGTCAGCAACATGTCCCCATGAAACCTCATCTTGATCACAAGAATTTTTTTAAACTGTTTTTTCACCAGGCACTCTTAGTCAAGTCTATATGTAAAAGACGATAGTCATTCGACAACAAATATCATTATTAATTCAATGAATACTTACTATGTTACTACTTTCATAATCATGGTCATAGCTTCGAATGCACATATCAGCGACAACCCAAATTTTAGATAAAAAAAAACTCAGCCGAAGCTGAGTTTTTAACGCAGAAAGCAAAATTATTTGATTTTTGCTTCTTTGTAGATCACATGCTTACGAACAACTGGATCGAATTTTTTCAGTTCCAGTTTTTCTGGCATTGTGCGCTTGTTCTTCGTAGTGGTATAGAAATGACCTGTACCTTCAGAAGAGACTAGCTTGATTTTCTCGCGAATACCTTTAGCCATTTTTTAGCTCCTTAGTACTTCTCACCACGGGTACGCAGTTCAGCAAGAACAGCATCAATACCCTTTTTATCGATAACACGCATACCTTTAGCAGATACACGCAGTGTTACGAAACGTTTCTCAGACTCAACCCAGAAACGGTGAGAGTGCAGGTTTGGCAAAAAACGACGTTTGGTCGCGTTTAATGCGTGTGAACGGTTGTTGCCGCTCATTGGACGCTTGCCAGTAACTTGGCAGACTCGTGACATGTCTATTCTCCAAAAATCTAATCAGCTCGAGCTTTTTTGTTCAGGGTATGGCCGCCTCGTCAGGCTTAGGAGCCCATCTCAGCAAACTTTCATTGACTGAAAAAACCGTTGATACCTAAATAAAGATTTACTTTACTAAAACGTAAAAATTTACTGAGATAGGCCCTTCTCGCCAAACCCAAGATCCTTAAAGGTGGCGTAGTATACGCTTTACATCGTTTTCACTCAAGCCCAACGCAAAGAAAGTTGTCATTTTTTAGACAAAAAAATAATTTTATAACCATCCTCGCTCTACAAATGACACACATTGCTTGTGTCCGACGACAAAATGGTCAAGTAGTTTAATCCCCATAATAACGCAAGCACGCTGGATCCGTTCTGTCACCTGCCTATCTGCGGTGCTGGGTTCTGGGTTACCAGATGGATGATTATGGGCAAGTATAATCCCGTTTGCATTCATTTTTATGGTAAAGCGAATGATTTCTCTGGGGTGAACTTCAACTTTGTTCAAAGTACCTTTAAACAATTCCTCATGACAAATAATCTGATTTTTATTATTTAAAAATATCACGACAAAGACTTCGCGCTCTTGCCCTGCGAATAAATCCAGCAACTTTGCTTTCAATTGCTCAGGCCCAGTCATCACATCTTCATGTAAAAACTGTTCAGAGAAAAAACGGCGAGCCAACTCACTGACAGCCTGCAATTGGGTAAATTTACAGCTCCCCATTCCTTTACATTGTTTTAGTTTTTCGTAGTCTGCTTGTAAAAGCAAATAGACCGAACCAAACTCCTGTATTAAACGCTTCGCAAGTTGCAAGACAGGTTCACCTTGGCTCCCTGTACGCAAAAAAATAGCAAGTAGCTCAGCATCAGATAACGCAGCCGCACCGTATGCAAGTAGCTTTTCTCTTGGTGGTAAGTCTAGATGTTCACTCATCATATTCTTTGTCCCTAAATCCATTTCACCTTTTTTATCTAGCCTAGAAAACATTCACAACCCCTCGCATATGGGTTTGCGTAGCGCTTCGCAAAAATAGTACTGTGACGAAAAATCGAGCGCGCCACCTCTAGCTTCTCTGTGGTAATATGCCACCCATGTTGACCGTATTGGATAAAAATAATGAATCAACTATCACTATTAGGTAAGCAGATAGTTATAGGTATCAGTGGGGGCATTGCCGCTTATAAGATCCCTGAACTCACCCGCCGTTTGCGCGATAAAGGGGCAGTTGTGCGCATTGTCATGACTGACGGTGCAAAAGCCTTTATTACGCCTTTAACCTTACAAGCCGTTTCAGGGCACCCTGTTTCTGATGACCTACTCGACCCAGCCGCAGAGGCCGCAATGGGCCACATTGAGCTCGCTAAGTGGGCGGATATTATTATTCTCGCGCCTGCTACTGCGGATTTAATTGCTCGCCTCAGTGCAGGAATGGCAAATGATTTGCTCACAACGGTTTGTCTTGCTTCCGCAGCACCAGTTGCACTTGTGCCGGCAATGAACCAGCAAATGTACAGAGCAAAAGCAACGCAAGAAAATTTAATCAAATTGCAACAACGCCAATGTATGATTTGGGGGCCAGACGCAGGTAGCCAAGCTTGTGGTGATATTGGCCCAGGTCGCATGATTGACCCACTAGAAATTGTTCGTCTAACCAGTGAGTTTTTTACCCCTAAATTCGACTTACAAGGCATCAAATTAATGATCACTGCGGGCCCAACACGGGAAGCACTCGACCCCGTTCGTTTTATCAGTAACCATAGTTCGGGAAAGATGGGTTTTGCCATTGCTAAGGCTGCTAGCCAACGTGGAGCAGAAGTCACTTTAATTGCGGGCCCTGTAAATATTGGAACACCTGAAGGGGTTAACCGGGTTGATGTCATTAGTGGCTTAGAAATGTATGAACAAGTCCATAAAACGATTTCAACGCAAAATATTTTTATTGGTTGCGCAGCAGTTGCAGATTATCGAGCAAAAAACATTGCTGAAAATAAAATAAAAAAACAAGGTGATGAAGTTTCGATTACACTTATCAAAAACCCAGACATCGTCGCGAGTGTTGGAAATCTAAAACACAATAGGCCATATGTTGTTGGGTTTGCAGCTGAAACCCAAAATGTGGAAGAATATGCACGCCAAAAACGACAACAAAAACAACTCGACCTTATTTGTGCCAATGATGTATCACTAGCAGATAACGGATTTAATAGCGATAACAATGCGTTACATCTTTTTGATGCCAACGGTGATACCCGTTTGCCTCACTGTAATAAAAATGAATTAAGCCACTATTTACTTGACGAGATACTTCAACGTTATGAAAAAAATTGACCTAAAAATCCTTGATAGCCGTATCGGTAATGAATTTCCTCTACCAGCCTATGCCACCACGGGTTCTGCTGGTTTAGATTTACGTGCATGCATTGATGCACCAATTGATTTGGCACCAGGTCAAACAGAGCTTATTCCAACAGGTTTAGCTATTCACATTGCTGATGAAAGTCTTGCTGCTGTCATCTTACCTCGCTCCGGTTTAGGTCATAAACATGGTGTTGTACTTGGTAACTTAGTTGGTCTCATTGATTCGGATTACCAAGGCCAACTCATGGTGTCTGTATGGAACCGCAGTGACAAAGCTTTTACCGTTGAACCTGGTGAACGTATGGCGCAAATGGTATTTGTCCCAGTTGTTCAAGCTGAATTTAATATTGTTAATGACTTTGACGCAACAGAGCGTGGGGCTGGCGGTTTCGGCCACTCTGGCCGTCAATAAATAGAATATCCTGATAACGAATATGCTAGATAGAACCTGAATTAGGTTCTATCTTTATGGATAAAAACAATCAGCCGCATATTTTCTTTCAGGAAGCTTGCTCAACATTACTTACATTTTAAATATTGTTTAAATCCATTTTGCTTCGTAAGTCTCTTTACTAAGAGCAAAATTTTGGATAGTTTGTTTTGCTGTTTTAGCAGGGGTCTTATTAGACATGGCAGAAAAAGCGACAACACAAAAACGTAACAGGCGTGATGAGATTTTACAGGCTCTTGCGTTAATGTTAGAAAGTAGTGATGGTAGCCAACGTATCACAACAGCAAAACTTGCTGCTACGGTTGGTGTTTCAGAGGCTGCGCTGTATCGTCATTTTCCGAGTAAAATGAAAATGTTCGATAGCCTCATTGGGTTTATTGAAGACTCGTTGGTTTCGCGCATTAATCTGATATTAAGTGATGAAAAAGATACGATAATTAGAATTAAACTAATACTTGCCCTAATACTGGGTTTTTCCGAGAAAAACCCTGGGCTAACGCGTATAATGACCGGCCATGCTCTGATGTTTGAGCAAGATAGGCTGCAAGATCGTATTAATCAATTATTTGAACGTATAGAATCACAATTACGGCAAGTGCTAAAAGAGAAAAAAATACGTGATGGCCATGGGTTTATTCATGATGAGTCACTACTTGCTTCTCAGCTACTAGCCTTTTGTGAAGGAATGCTCTCTCGTTTTGTGCGTTCTGAGTTTCGTTATCGGCCAACCGTCGAATTTGAATCACGCTGGCCTTTAATTCTAGCTCAGTTACAATAACCGATTATTTATACTACTCACCCCGCCCATCATTGGGCGAGGGCTTTTTTTTATTCAATTCCGTATTGTTCACGGTAAGCCTTCATAGCCGCTAAATGTTCCTGCATACCTTCCTGCTCAGAGAGGTAAGTGATTAAATCGCTCATGGTAATAATTGAGTAAACTTTACAACCATAGTCACGCTCAACCTCTTGTACTGCTGAAATTTCACCTTTCCCTTTTTCTTGGCGGTCAAGGCATAGCAGAACACCGTTCAACGTAGCTTGTTGTTGTTTAATAATTTCCATTGACTCACGGATTGCCGTTCCTGCAGTAATGACATCATCAACGACCACAACACGCCCTTGCAAAGGACTCCCGACTAACATACCACCCTCGCCATGGTCTTTAGCTTCTTTGCGATTGAAGCAATATGGCATATCGATATCATGGTGCTCAGAAAGCGCTACTGCTGTCGTCGTTGCGATTGGGATCCCTTTATACGCTGGACCAAATATGACATCACACTCGATGGCACTATCTTGTAATGCTTGTGCATAAAAACGACCGACAAGTGCCAGATCACGCCCTGTATTAAATAACCCTGCATTAAAAAAGTAAGGGCTTTTACGACCTGATTTCAGCGTAAACTCACCAAATTTAAGTACCTGTTTTTTCATGGCAAGTTCGATAAAATCGCGCTGATAGGCTTTCATTGGTCATTCTCCTCGTTGATGATTGTTTATCTATATTCAAGGCTGGCTAATTGATTGATGAACCAGCAGGCATAAAAAAGGCGACTTTTCAGCCGCCTAATTAATGATTAACTTACTTCAGCGCTTCTCGCTGAGCTTCAAAAATGGTATCTAAACCTGTTTTAGCTAACGCCAATAGAGCCAATAGCTCTTCATGACTAAATGGTTCGCCTTCTGCTGTGCCCTGCACTTCAATCATTCGACCATCATCCATCATGACAACATTCATATCAGTTTCAGCCGCAGAATCTTCAACATATTCAAGGTCACATAGAGCGTCTTGATTGACAATTCCAACAGAGACGGCAGCGACCATTGATTTTAGTGGGCTTTTTGCAATTTTACCTTGCTCAACCATGTTATTCAGTGCGTCAACTAGCGCTACGCATGCACCAGAAATCGCTGCTGTACGCGTGCCGCCATCCGCTTGGATAACATCACAGTCTAAAGTAATTGTGTACTCACCTAATTTTTTAAGGTCAACCGCGGCACGCAAAGAACGTGCAATTAACCGTTGGATTTCCATCGTACGACCCGTCTGTTTGCCTCGCGCAGCTTCACGTTGATTACGTGAGTTTGTTGCACGCGGTAACATGCCGTATTCCGCGGTAACCCAACCTTGCCCCTGCCCTTTTAAAAAGCGAGGAACGCCTTCTTCAACAGTTGCATTACATAACACCTTCGTGTCGCCAAACTCAATAAGAACAGAGCCTTCTGCATGCTTAGTATAGTTGCGCGTGATGGTAATCGGGCGCATTTGGTCTGCTTGTCTATCTGCTGGGCGCATGGTGTTATCTCCATTATCAACTCAAATTGGGACGCATTATACGTTGTTCAAGCGATAATGCCTATCCTGTCATCCTGCATAGCGTTATAATCCCCTAAATTTTTACGATAATGGGAACGAATTATGATCCGTAGTATGACCGCTTTTGCCCGTCGGGATATCAAGGGTGAATGGGGGAATGCGGCCTGGGAGCTGCGTTCCGTAAACCAACGTTATTTAGAAACGTATATTCGCTTACCTGAGCAATTTAGAAGCCTTGAGCCCGTCATTCGTGAGCGCCTGCGTTCTCGCTTAACACGTGGAAAGGTGGAGTGTAGTCTACGCTTTGAGTTAGACGGTGCAAATCGTGGTGAATTAATCCTAAATGAGCAATTAGCACGCCAGTTAATCAGTGCAGCGAATTGGGTTAAAAATTACAGCCATGAAGGTGAAATCAACCCATTAGAAATTTTGCGTTGGCCTGGAGTGATGTCAGCTGGCGAACAAGATTTAGATGTCATCAGCGAACAATTAATGGCGGGTTTAGATGAAGCGATTGATGCTTTCATTCAAAGCCGTGAAGCTGAGGGTGCTTCATTGCATGCGCTCATCGAACAGCGCCTTGATGGCGTCTTAGTTGAAGTCGCCAAAGTACGTCAACACATGCCAGAAATTCTACAATGGCAACGTGAACGCTTACAAAACAAGTTAGAAGAGGCTGAAATCCAAGTGGATAACAACCGCTTAGAGCAAGAGCTTATTTTATTAGCGCAACGTGTTGATGTTGCAGAAGAGTTAGATCGCTTAGAAGCACACGTTAAAGAAACACGTAATATCTTGAAGAAAAAAGAGGCAACTGGCCGCCGTCTTGACTTTATGATGCAAGAATTTAACCGTGAAGCAAATACATTAGCGTCAAAATCAATTAATAGCGAAGTCACAACTTCAGCAGTTGAACTCAAAGTATTAATCGAACAAATGAGAGAACAAATTCAGAACATCGAATAATCACTCTGTAACGGTTTTAATCTATAAAGAAGCCAACCGATGAAGTAATCTTATTGATCGTTTGGCTTTTCTCTTTGAAAAGATCTTCAAACTAACTCGAAATAGGTACCAATTTTCATGAACTTTGGGCTTATATTCCACAATAACCCTTCAAAGATATTAAAATTTTTTTATCCAAGCAGTATTAGGAGAAAAATGAACTACTGCCACAGTATTAATTATACTTTTCCAAATAATGAATAATATCGATTAAATCAACCCCTACAAAAATCACATAAAAACTTGATTTTTAATCGTAAATTTAATTTCCTCCCTGTTTTTTCCAAAAATAAGATCTCGCTCATAAATCAATCAAATGTTTTGAGTTCAATCACAGATAACAAAACAGATCTTTGACACCACAATAACTGCTTATTAACATCTATCTTGTATACAAGTTGAATTCAATATAAATACAATAAGGTTGATTACCTCGACAAACCAATAAAAAGGTAACTCTATGTCACATAATGATTCTGTTGTAACACCAGCAACAAAAGACTCACCAGGGCGTTTACGTTGGGGATTAGCAGCAATATTTTTTATTATCGGTTTGATTGCATATATGGACCGCGCAAATATTTCCATTGTTGCCGAACATATGATGACCGATTTAGGAATGAGCAAAGTTCAATTTGGCTTTTTGGGTGCGCTATTTTCACTTGGCTATGCGCTTGCCCAAATTCCAAGCGGCATACTTGCAGAACGGTTTGGTAGCAGGCTTATCGCAACTATTAGCCTTTACATTTGGTCCGCATTCACAATATTAACGGTCGTTGCCCCTACCTATATTTGGTTATGCATCGTACGCTTCCTATTTGGTGTTGGAGAAGCGCCGCTCTACCCTGCAAATGCCGTCTTTAATACATGGTGGTTTCGCCAAAATGAAAAGGCACGGGCAGCTAGTTTCTTACTTGCTGGTTCCTATTTTGGGCCTGTGATTGCCCCTACCCTTACCGTATTTATTATGATTTCATTCGGGTGGCATGCCGTTTTCTATATCTTCGGTGTGATTGGTATTCTTATCGGTATGGTTTGGTATTTCTTTGCCAGAAATAAACCTGAACAACATCCTAAAATTTCTCAAAGTGAAATTGCGTTTATCCAAGGAGGCCGAACAATTAGTGAGCAAGGCGGTGCTGATGTTAAAGCCCCTTGGCGAAAATTTATGAAAGAACGTCCGTTCTGGGCGGTTGGTTTCCAATACTTTTTTGTCGCCTATATGACCACCTTATTTATGATTTGGCTCCCCACCTACTTACAAGAGGCTCGTGGCTTCTCATTAACCGAAATGGGTATTGCTGCCAGCTTTCCTTGGTTAGCAATTTGTATCGCAGTACTCACTGCAGGTTCAATTTCTGATTGGTTACTCAACAAAGGATACTCACAGTTAGTCGCGAGGGGATATATCGCCATTACCGGTTTTATTCTATTTATCGTGGGTATTTGCGGTGCGGCTCAAACTGAAAGTGCCATTGCAAGTGTTGCATGGCTCACCCTCGCACTCGGTTCTCTAGGATTGCCAGTTGTGACCTCTTGGGCAATCGCTGCGGATAAGGGCCGCCAATATGCAGGCTCTGTCAGTGGATGGATGAATTTATGGGGCAATCTCGGTGGTGTTATTTCCCCCATTCTATGTGGCTGGCTTGCACAGCATTTTGGTTGGACCGTCGCTTTACTTTTCAATGTGATACCTATCAGTTTAGCGATTATTTGCTGGTTTTTTATTCAGCCAGATAAACCTTTAGCAGCTGCTGTTAACCCTGACTAATTTTCACCCAAAGCACATTATATTCAATAAATAAAGGTGTCCCTATGTTTACATTAAATCCTCGTGTTGCCTGTTTTAGCCCTGAAATTATCGAAAGTTGCCGTGATGTTTGCCCGTCAACTATCGGACATATGACTGACTTCGGTTTTCTCAAAACATTACGCCCACAAATTGAACAATGCCAATTTATTGGTAATGCTGTAACAGTACGTATTCCACATATGGACTCATCTGCTGTACATAAGGTGTTCGACATCGTGCAAGAAGGCGACGTTGTCTGTATCGATATGTCAGGGGATTATGATCGCGCTTGTTGGGGCGAGATGGTTTCTTATATGGCACGGGCAAAGAAAATTGCCGGCGCGGTTATTGATGGTTGTGTCACCGACATCAAAGCATTACGTGAGATTGGCGTTCCTATTTATGCACGTAAAGTGAGTCCGTTAACAACGCGAATTTTAGGTATTGAAGGCGCAATTAATGTGCCGATTAGTATAGACGGCGTAACGATCCATCCTGGTAATTTAATCATTGCAGATGGCGATGGCATTTTAGTCGCTGATGAAGTGACTCTGCAAGAGTATCGCCAACGAGCCCTTAATGCTCAACATGCTGAAATTGATGTTAAAAAGCGCATTGATGCTGGTGAAACATTAGCGGCAATTTCAGGTGCTGCGAAATTTTTTGAATAAGGAGACTCTATGAAGATTGCAATTGCTCAGCTAGCCAGTAGTCCAGATAAAGCTCAAAATTTAAAAAAAGCATGCGAAGCTATACAAAAAGCCGCTCAAGGTGGTGCCAACCTCGTCCTATTGCCGGAAATGTTTATGGCTTTTGTTCCAGCGGATAGTGGTATTAGCTATGCTGATGTCGCAGAAGCTGTTGATGGCCCTTTTGTCTCTCAGTTGGCAAAAACTGCCCAACAATGCGGTATTTATGTGACTTGTGGAATTTATGAAAGTGCCCCGAATGAGCCGAAAAGAGCATTCAACACGACAATTATGTTGAACCGCCAAGGTGAGCTTATCTATCACTACCAAAAAACCCACCTATACGATGCCTTTTCATATCAGGAATCCCTTAATATCATTCAAAGTAATAATGAATTAAAACCTGTGGAAACTGAATTTGGCAAAATTGGCGTTTTAGTCTGTTATGAACTGCGTTTCCCTGAAGTTGCTCGAAAACTAACCTTAGCTGGCGCTGACCTTATACTCGTTCCCACAGCATGGGTAAGCGGGCCACTAAAAGAAGAGCATTACCAAACATTAGTTAAAGCACGCGCTTTGGAGAACACGATCCCTGTTTGCGCATGCGACCAAACGGGTAATATTTTTATTGGTCGCAGCCTTGTTTGTGATGCACTTGGCGTAACTATCGCATCTGCTGGCTACGATGAGACACTATTTTTTGCTGAAATATCAACACAGCATACCGCAGAGACACGAGAGAAATTACCTTGTATGCAAAACCGGCGTCCTGAGTTGTATTAGTCTAGAAACTGGCAAGGATGCCGGTTTATTCAACAAGTTAAGTTCAATTACCCACCAAAATTTAACAACATCCTAAATAATATAAAACTAGTGTATTACTTGTATACCAATCTATTCCTTTCTATACTCACTAAAATTTCTATTGTTAACACAAGATCCTGATGAAAGATAAACCACTAAGCCAACAAGCCTATACTGCAATTAAACATAAAATTCTCAGTAAGCAATTTGGAGAGGAAAGTTATACCTCTGAAAATAGCTTAGTTGAGGAACTCGGTATGAGTCGTACTCCAATTCGCGAAGCCTTATATCAATTACAGAATGAAGGCTTAGTCAAAATTATCCCTCGTAAAGGTGTTTTTATTCAGAAACTATCGTTAAAAGAGACCAGAGATAATTATGATTTACGCTTAGCAATTGAGTCCCATGCAATTAAATTAGTTCGTGAATATTTAACTGATGAACATTTTTCTATCTTAAAGGCTATTATTGAACGGCAAGATGAATTATTGAAAGGAAATGACTATCAAGGTTGGATAAAAGAAGATGAACGATTCCACCGTTTCTTCTTGGAATTACTGGATAACTCGGTTTTCTTAGATTTAGCGGATAATATTCGCCAGCGAGTCTATTTTCAGCCTGACCCTATTTATCGCAATGAATATTATTATGAGTCTACACGCCAACATCAGCAATTAATTGAACAACTCAAAGCAAAAGAATTTACCCTTGCGGAAGAAACGCTAACTGAGCATATTTTGCGCGGCAAACGTAATTATGTTTAGCGTTGAAACCCAAAAAAAGAGAAAACCAAATTGATGGTTTTCCCTTAAATTGAATGTTATTTCTAACGACTTATCTTAGCTAGATTTGGCTTCTTTCAATGCTGCGTCTTTATCGTGGTGATAATGGAACGTAAATTGGAAAATTATTGCTAAGACTACGGTATAAGAAGCAAAAACTAACCAAATCATTTGCCAATCTTTAATACCATCCACCGTATAATAGTCGACAACCAACCCACTAAGTATCGCCCCGAAATAGGCACCAACACCGTTAACCATCGTCATAAATAAGCCCTGGGCACTCGCGCGCATACGCGTATCCACTTCTCTTTCAATAAAGATGGAACCTGAAATATTAAAGAAATCAAATGCGCAGCCATAAACAATCATCGACATGATCAAGAACATCAGCCCGATGGCAGACGGGTCACCAAATGCAAAGAAGCCAAATCGTAGTGTCCATGCGAACATGCTTAATAACATGACAGTTTTAATGCCATAGCGTTTCAAGAAAAATGGAATTGCTAAGATAAAACACACTTCTGCCATCTGAGAAATCGATAACAGTATCGATGGATACTGAACCACCAAGCTATCTTGGTATAACGGGTTCAGACCGAAGTCATGCAAGAATGGGTTACCAAACGTATTGGTAATTTGTAAAACCGCGCCAAGTAACATAGCGAATAAGAAAAACACTGCCATAATGGGCTTTTTGAATAACACTAAAGCGTCTAAACCGAGCTTACTGATCCAACTACTTGAAATTGCTTTTTTATTCACATCAATTTTTGGCAAAGTTAATGAATAAAGCGCTAAAAGTAATGAGCTACCACCTGCAATATAAAGTTGCATACTACTTAGCTCAAATTTCAATAAGCTAATACTCCACATTGCAACAATAAAGCCAACCGTACCAAATACCCGGATAGGTGGGAAGTTACTCACTGAGTCGAGCTGATATTGGCTTAATGATGAGTAGCTGATGCTATTTGAAAGCGCAATCGTTGGCATAAAGGCCATTGCATTAATTAACATCACCCAGAACATAACGGTTGAACTCGTGACTGTTGCGGCATAAAACAATGCAGCAGCCCCAATTAAATGGCAAATCATATATAAACGATTTGCTGGAATATATTTATCTGCAATGATTCCGATAAGCCCGGGCATTAGAATGGCAGCAATACCCTTTGAGCTATACACCATACCGACTTCTGCACCTGAAAAGCTCAATGTTTTCATCATGTAGGAACCGAGTGTGACTAACCAACTTCCCCAAACAAAATATTGCAGGAAAAGCATGATTTTCAAGCGGGATTTAATGTTCATACAAAGCTCCGTTTGGAGTTATATTTATTTGTTTTTATTTTCAACTCAGCAATGGCAACACCCATGAGGATGACAGCAACACCAACAAACTGAATTAATTCAAGGGGTAACTGCAATACTGTCACGGATAATAAAATCGTGACGGGCAGCTGCATTGAGCTAACAATGGTCGCTAAACTGGTACCGATTAGCGGGGTTCCTTTAGCAAACATCCACATGCCAAAGAAAGAACCAAAGAAAGCCAGAGGTAATCCATATGAGAAAAATAGAGATTGAAACGTTGATGCACTCAGTAAGAATGTTGGCGGAACGACAATTGATGTCAAAATTGCGCCTCCTGTTACCATGATTGCAGAACGCATCATAGGATCTGTTTTAACCGCTAATGCACCACTGACATAAACACGAATAGCATTTGATAACGCTGCACATAATCCTAATAACACACCAAGCCAGTGAAATACGATCCCGGAACTATTTAACAAACCTGTCGCTAATACTGTTCCGATTAATATCACCACAACAGATACCATGGTCATCACGGGGGGTATTTGGCGACTAATAAATGCGTTAATTGCAACCCCCATCCATGTAAATTGCAAAAATAAGACAACACCAAGTGCCGGAGACAAATACTGCAATGATGCATAATACAAAAGCCCGGTTAACCCTGTTGTCGTCCCAGCGAGTAACATTAATAGGCCTTGCCTGCGTGTTGGCCATACTAGGCGCGCTTTTTTTACCAATGCACCCGTAACAACAAAAAACCACAGTAAAATCGCACCTAATACTGTCTGGCTACCGATGACATCATTCAAGGAATACCCTGCACGATAAGCCAACACCACAAGCGTTGAAAGAATGCCATAACTACAAGCGCCTAAAGAAACTAAAATCAGACCTTTAAATTTCATCTCAATATTCACCTTACTTTAGCGTTATGGACATCTTTATATTATTTTGAGAAAAAGAACTTATAAAACTAGAAACGAGCAATCACGCCAGTCACTAGTTTCAAGAAAGTCGCTTTAACTTTTTCTGCTGTTTCAATAACTTCGTCATGGCTAAGTGGCTGCTCTAAAATACCGCAAGCCATATTGGTTAAACAGGAAATACCGACGGTTTTAATTTGTGAATGGTGGGCAACTAGCGCTTCTGGCACAGTAGACATACCGACAGCGTCTGCACCTAAGGTTCTGATCATACGAATTTCAGCAGGGGTTTCATACGTTGGGCCAGTCCACCATGCATAAACACCTTCACGAACAGAGACACCTTGTTCAGCCGCTACATCTTTGATTGTTTGGCGTAATTCTTTGTTATACACCTCACTAACATCTAAGAAACGAACACCTAATTCAGGGTTGTTTGGCCCCATCAATGGATTATTTGCCGTTAAATTAATATGATCGGTAATAATCATCAGGTCACCCGGGTTGAAGTCAGTATTTACTGCACCGCAGGCGTTGGTGATAATCAATTTTTCGACACCCAATGCTTTCATCAAACGCACAGGGAAAGTGACTTGGTCAAGGGAAAAGCCTTCGTAGTAGTGAAAACGGCCTTTCATGGCAACCACATTTTTACCTGCGATAGTGCCGATCACCAATTCATTGGCATGCCCTACGGCTTCAGATTTGGCAAAATGTGGAATTTCACTATAAGGAATATGGACGGCATTTTCTAATGTATCCGCGAACGGGCCTAGTCCTGAGCCTAAAATAATACCCACTGTTGGTTTAATATCTGTGCGAGACTGAATAAAGCTCAAGCTTTCTAGAATATCTTTTGTATGATGCATGGTTGTCTCCAAATTGACATCGGCTAAAAATTGTTAAAATCGATCATAAAGCAATTTAAAAACAGAACAGCGATCTTAATCTCATTTTAAGAAAAAGATTTTAGCTATGATGTGTCACAAGAAGCAGAATCTTATGCGTATATTTGCTAATCTTTAGCGCAAGAATCGGAATGAAAAGGAGTGAGGCGCTTGTTACATACACTATTAAATGAATTTCGCACCTCAAAAAATTCAAAAACACAAAAACTAAAAACTCTTTACCGGTTAATTTTAAACCACGGCCCCATTAGGGCAGAAATGCTGACATCACTTGCCAGCATGAAACCTGCAACTTGCGCTCGGTTACTTGATGAACTGGGTAAAAACCACTTAATTTCGACCTCTGAACTCGGGGAGTCGACAGGAGGTCGTAAACCTATCCTCTACAGCATTAATTCTGCGGATGGTTACCTGATTGGCATTGAAATGAGTGATATATACTCAACGATTGTTTTACAAAACCTAAAGTTAGATATTTTAGGGATAGTAAAAGTGAAATATGAGCACCTAGAAACCGCAGAAAACATGGTGGACCATCTGCTTAATAAATTAGACGTTTTATTAGCTGAACATGGACTTAACGTAAAAAGTTTGTTGGGTATAGGAATCGCCATCGACCATATTTTAGAACGTGATAAACTGCCATATCATCAATATCACTCACGAATAAAAGAACTTCACGACTATATTTCCAATAAAGTCCCTTGCTTTGTATTACTCGGGAGCGGGATTAGTTTTGCCGCTTTTGCTGAGTATCGTTTACGCTATACTTCTGATAGCCAAAGGTTTTTATTCACAACCTGTGATACTGATATTCGCAGTTGTACCATCATCAACAACCAATACGCTCCGGCTCCCATTAGTACTGCTCAAGCCTTTGGCCATACGACAATTGATATAAATGGCCAACGCTGCGAATGTGGGTCATTTGGCTGTTTAAAGCAATATAGTTCACTGTCTGCGATTAAGTCACGCGTGATCCAGCAACTGAGATTAGGTAAAAGCTCAATAATCAATGAATTAGTTAATAATGAGTCTGAAATTAGTTACCATACTATTTTCCAAGCACTTACATTGAACGATGCCTTGTGTCTCGAAGCGCTTGGCGAAGCGGCCTATTATTATGGTATTGCCATCGCTAATGCGATTTTAACGACTCAAGCAGATGTGGTGGTGTGCGGTGGAACCCTAACCCCTAAAAATCACTTTTTTGAGATGACCAAAAAGTCTATTGAGGAAAAACTCTCTATTTTTCCTCACATTAAGACACGTATTTATCCCGCCAATGATTCATACGAAATTGTTGCTCAAGGAGCCGGTGGAATGGTCATGGAGAAATACCTCGCAGATTAAGCCGTTCTTTCATTAAAGCGGATAGAGTGTAGAATAAATCAACGAATCTATACTCTATCACTATCAATGAGGGGATCATGTTAGAATTTGAACACATCAGCAACACGACGAAATCACTGGTACTACAGCAACTTGCATCTCAATCCCCTCTGATTCATTGCATGACAAACGACGTTGTTCAGACCTTCACTGCCAATGTCCTGTTAGCACTCGGCTGCTCCCCAGCCATGGTCATTGAACCTGAAGAAGCGGAGCAGTTTGCCGCTATCGCCCATGGCTTACTAATTAATGTCGGCACATTAACCACTGAGCGCCGATATGCAATGAAATGTGCCGTTAACAGTGCGGAGCAGGCGAAAAAACCTTGGGTACTTGACCCTGTTGCCGCAGGTGCACTCAGCTTTCGCACCCATTTTTGCCATGAATTGCTGGCTCTCAAGCCTGCTGCTATTCGCGGTAATGCCTCTGAAATTATGGCATTGGCAGGAAGCAGTGCTGGCGGCAGAGGCGTTGATTCCCTTAACACCACTGATGACGCCCTTCCCGCTGCACAATTATTAGCGAGACAAGCTGAGACAATTGTTGCGATAAGCGGGGAAGTGGATTACATCACTGATGGAACACGCACCTTCGCGGTTACTGGCGGCCATATTTTAATGACTCGAGTCGTCGGTACAGGATGTGCTCTTTCTGCAGTGGTTGCTGCATGTTGCGCTCTACCGGGTGATAGGCTGCAGAATGTTGCCGCGGCTTGCGCTATCATGAAACAAGCCGGAGAAGCCGCAACCCAGCGTTGCCATGGGACGGGCAGTTTTATCCCTGAATTTTTAGATGCGCTTTATCAATAGTTTTGTTGTGATCGATAGCTTTTGCTGTTTCGATAACTTTATTGTAATGAAAACTTGGCATAACACACTAGAGCCGAGTTTTCTTCCCTCTTACTTTTCTTGACCAATGACGGAAGTTATCTCTGAAACGAATAAATCGATAAGCAAAATTTTTACTATCGGGTTCGATATCGTAAAAACGCTGTAATGCAATTAAATCATTCGCTTTGCAAATAGCAAAATTACCATAGTCTGATAAATCAATAACCTTAAGCCCTTCATTGGTTATAACAAAATTCCCTGCATGGATATCATTAGAAGATAAACCATATCTATGTAATTGGTTTATAATGGCTTTCATCTCTGTATAGTAAGGCTTGATATCATCAATTTCAGATAAAACAGTTCCTTCTACATACTCAGCAATAATCCATGTTTCTACTGACTCACGACCGACCATTTTTTCAGCAACGAAATAGATGTCATTGGTTACCACACAGCCTTTATTTTGAGCAGAGACTAACCGCATTAATAACTGTGAATAAAAAGGGCCTGAAATAATACGCATCAACCGTTTTTCAAAACGCTTATCACGTTCTTTCTCACATTTAATAATAAAATTTTGCCCATTAACTTGAATGCGAGCAACGCTTCTATCGATATTTCCGCTACTTAAATTCTTACCCGTGATCTTCCCATCAATATAATCATTAACAATTTGCCAAAAATCTATCTCACCTTCTTTTTGAAAGGTGATAAAACCGTCTCTTTGTTTTTTTATGATTTTCTGCATAACAAAATAGCCAATTTTTAATCAATTGACGGATGCTAGCAAATGGCAAACAACATTTCTTAGCGATTGTTGCAGAGTAGCGTTTAAAAATAGGTAACTTGTGCACTATGGCACAAAATAGATAAGGTTATTAGGTCTTAATATACAGAGGTAGGTTAGCACGATGCCAACCTACCCCATAAACGCGTTTTAATCGTTACCAAATAAATCGCGAGTATAGACTTTATCGGCTACATCTTCGATCTCAGGTACCATTCTATTTGCTAAGATGATATCGCATTGATCTTTAAATTCCGCTAAGTCATTGACTACTTTAGAACGGAAAAATTCGGTTTCTTTCATTACGGGTTCATAAACGACAACTTCAATGCCTTTGGCCTTGATGCGTTTCATGATGCCTTGCACTGCAGAGGCGCGGAAGTTGTCTGACCCTGCTTTCATCACTAGGCGATAAACACCGACTTTACGCGGTGCTTTAGCAATAATTGCATCGGAAATAAAGTCTTTGCGGGTACGGTTCGATTCCACAATGGCGTTAATCAAGTTATTCGGCACATCATCGTAGTTTGCCAGCAACTGTTTGGTATCTTTCGGTAAACAATAACCACCGTAACCGAATGAGGGGTTGTTATAATGGCTGCCAATACGTGGGTCTAAAGAGACCCCTTCAATAATTTGGCGTGCATTTAAACCGCGGCTTTCTGCATAGGTGTCGAGCTCATTAAAGTACGCCACACGCATCGCTAAGTAAGTGTTGGCAAACAGTTTTATCGCTTCGGCTTCGGTGCCATCGGTAAATAACACGGGAACGTCTTTTTTAATCGCACCTTCCAGCAGCAAATCTGCAAAAATTTTCGCGCGCTCTGAACGCTCTCCCACCACAATACGGGAAGGATGTAAGTTATCCCACAAGGCACGGCCTTCACGTAAAAACTCAGGAGAGAAAATTACGTTGGTATAGCCAAATTCTTCACGTAACCGTGCAGTAAAGCCCACAGGGATAGTGGATTTTACGATAATCGTCGCTTCAGGGTTGATTGTATTCACATCATGAATAACAGACTCAACCGATTGAGTATTAAAGTAATTGGTTTTTGGGTCATAGTCGGTTGGTGTCGCCACAATCACATATTGAGCCCCTGTATAGGCCTCAGTTTTATCTTCTGTTGCGCGAAAATTGAGGGTCTTTTCCGTTAAAAACTGCTCAATTTCAGCATCAACAATGGGTGATTGATGGTTATTTAACATCGCCACTTTTTCAGGGATGATGTCCACCGCAACCACTTCGTGGTGTTGTGACAGCAACATGGCGTTAGATAGGCCAACGTAGCCGGTTCCTGCGATTGCTATTTTCAAACTTGCCTCTCAAATCCTGCTAAAGATGTTACAGCTTATTGATATTATTGATGATAATAAGAACGGTACCAATCAACAAATGCCTGAACACCCTGTTCAATAGAAACTTGTGGGCGATAACCTGTCACATTAAACAAGTCTTCCGTATCTGCCCAAGTGGTGTACACATCACCCGCTTGCATCGGTAAAAAGTTTTTAATCGCTTCTTTACCCAGTGCCTTTTCCAATGCAGAAATAAATTCAATCAACTTAACGGGCTGCCCATTACCAATATTATAGATTCGATATGGCGCGCTGCTTTCTGCCGGTGATGCCGAATGATTATTCGGGTTTGCTTGTGGAATTATATCTGAAATACGGATCACACCTTCGACAATATCATCAACAAAAGTGAAATCACGACTGAGATTGCCGTTATTATAGACATCAATAGGCTCGCCCGCCAAAATAGCTTTCGTAAACTTAAATAAAGCCATATCTGGGCGTCCCCAAGGGCCATAAACCGTAAAGAATCGCAGCCCTGTGGTCGGTAGCTGGTATAAATGTGAATAGGAGTGCGCCATTAATTCATTGGCTTTCTTTGTCGCCGCATAGAGGGAAATCGGGTGATCGGTTGCCATGTCAGTGGTAAATGGCGTCTTATCAGTTACGCCGTACACCGAACTTGAAGAGGCGTAGACCAAATGTTTTACTTTTGCTTGGCGACAGCCTTCTAGAATGGCTAAGTGCCCAGTTAAATTACTATCTGCATAAGCAAATGGGTTTTCCAATGAGTAACGGACACCCGCTTGTGCCGCTAGGTGAATGACTCGGTCAAATTGCTCTTGGGTACATAATACCCGAACAGTTTCACGATCAGTAAGATCAAGATGAATAAAACGAAATAAAGGAAACTGTTCCAGTAAATGTAAGCGGGATTGCTTAAGCCCCTGATCATAATACGCATTTAAGTTATCGATTCCGACAACCTCATGCCCATTCTCTAATAAACGTTGGCAAAGCTTAAAACCAATAAAACCTGCACTTCCCGTGACCAAATATTTCATATTCATTGTCTTCTAGCGTTAAACTATTCTAAAGCTCTAAATGAGCACCTAATTTCACAGAAAAATTAACTAAAATTAAGACAAAAAAAACAACGAATGGTTTTATTATTAAAACTAGAAAGCGTAAAAAAATAATAGTTTTTAAGAAAATATTAAGATTTAAGGTAGGGAATAGCAAAAAAGAGGGGATCAGCCGTAAATATCATAAATACCTACGGCTGATAATAACATTCTATTGAATATCACCTTTATTCGCATTGGCTGCGTCTAAAGTTCCATAAACATAGTTACGGTAGCTATCAAGTAGCTTTTGATCTTCACAATCATTCAACTTACCGTCACATAAGTGACGCATTTTGATGTTGGCCTCATAAAATGGGGAGATTTTTAGATTTGCCCTTTCTAATAAAATTCCGCCTAAGAAGGAAATATCCGTTAACTGGCCCGTTTTTATCGCAGCCCCTGATTTCAAATTATCTCGCAAAGTAAATTGTGTTAGATAAGCAGGTGATGAAAATGAAGAATTATACTGATTTAAACTAATGCCTGGCTGATGGTCACCAAAGTATAAAAACATCAACGGGCGCTCACGTTTTTCAATAAATTCAGCAAAATCACGTATTGATGTATCTGAGGTTACGATTTTGTCCATATAATGGCTAAATTCGCCTGCAGCATCGGGGTTTTTAATTTTGTCTTTTATGCCATAGTCATCACTGTGACTCTCTTTGTAAGGGCCATGCTCATACATTGTAAGAGAGAAAATAAATACGGGTTTATCTGTTTCTTTAGATAAGATTTCTTTCACGTATTTCAGCATGTCATCGGTGCTGATCGTCCATAAGTTATCTTGTAGTTTACCTGGATAGCCGAGTTCTTGTGGTTGAATAATTCGATCAACCCCAAGCGTTTCATAAGCATGGCCTGAGTGGTAAGCACCTTTATTAAAGGGGGTAAGTACCACTGTATAATAGCCATTAGCCTTCATTTCTTTGAATAGGCTATTTTTAAGGTGGTCAACGATAAAATAAAATACACCACTTTTTTGCGCACCGAAATCATCGCTATTTAAACCAGTTAGCGCTGAGAATTCAGATAACCAAGTCCCACCGCCAAAAGTTTGCACCCGCATCTGACTATGCGCACTCACGCCACTATCTTGCTGGAACATGAATAAATCAGGAAGCTTGGTTCCTTCAGGTAAATCATAAACATGTGGGTCAACGGTAGATTCTTGCAATAATAAAACGATGTCTGGTTTTTCTGATACCGCATTATTTTCTAAGGAAACTGCCGCTGCTTTTTCCACAAAATAATCGGCTGAACCTGCAAACTCAGGGGATTGATAACTCGCATTCTGTGCCGACATAATAATATTGGTCACTGTCCCACGGCCTTTTGGCAACGTCTGAGACCATCTGTCATAATAATGTGAGCTTGTTAAGTTAATACCGAAGTAACCTGCAACAATAAGAACAACACCAATGACGCGAGTAATTTTTGATTGACTCGGTTTGAGCAACCGCCAGCTAATAACCCCATTAATGACTAATAATATAAGCAACCCAACCAAGGCGACACCCGCTAACCAATAGTGGCCTAAAGTCCCCATATTGGAAGTGTCCGTCATGATGTTGATATCACTAAAGAAGAGTTGTTCTTTGTAATAATGAACTTTTAACTGATTCAGGAATTTTATGGTGATAAATAATGTACTGGTGATCACCGCAGAAAATAACCAGCGAGCTGTTAACACCATTAAAATACCGAATAAAACGGCATATACACTGACCGATATGAGTGCAGGATACATTACGCTGCCTTTTTCAAAAACTAAGAAAAGGGAGCCAATAAAGATCAATGCCAGATAAAAGCCTGCAAATAACGTTTTCTTCATCAGTTTTACCACAAGTTTAATATTGGAGGTTGCTATGAGGCACTACTATAACGGATCCAAACACTCAATTTATTCAACGAAAATACCTTTGTCTCGTAAATGGTGACCATCGCCTTTACGACGAGTAAAACCGCTTTTATCAAAAAACTCAAGAATTTGAATGGCGAGTTTCCGGCCAATCCCTAGTTCGTTACGAAAATCAGCGGCAAAAATGACCTCATTTTCTAAGCAATAACGATGAATCAGTGAAGCAAAATAGTTAATTTGCTCATGGCTATAATAGCGGTCACGAACTATCGCTGTAATTAATCCCATTTGCGCCGCCTTTTTTAGAACTCGACGTATCGTATCTTCTTCATGGCCACTTTCTAATGCTAAATCACGAACCCACCACGCCTCATTACGTGAAAATAATGGGTGTATTTGCTGCCAAATTAACTGCTGTTGCGCATCAAATACCAGCCCATGTTGAGGCATATGTAACCAACCTCGAGTTTGCTTAATAACGTTTTCATCAATTAGGTCATTAATGAATTTAAATGTTAACGCCTCACTCATTGAAGGCAAAGCCATACGTTTCAAACGTGCTTTGCCCACACCGATTTGGTCACTGTGTATTTCATTAAATTGTTCAAGTGCTTGAACGATACGGTCTTTCGCTATTTGCGCTTTAAATATGGATAAAACATAGTTGCCCACACGCGCCACATCCATTTGTGCCAATAAATTATCTAATGCATCATGGGTGAGTTGCCGCGCCCAACTGTAATCCCGTAAATTAAGTTCACCTTGGGGAAGCTGTAACTTAAAGTGAGCCAGTTCGTCTTGTTCTCGGCAAAGCCTAGATAACCAATCCAAAAACTCTGGGAGCCTTTTACCTCGGCGTGGGGAAACCAAACGTATCACGCGAGCCCCACCTAACGTTTGCCGAGCACTAATATCACGGATGATTAACCGGTCATTCTCTACTAACCATAATGGGGTATCTAAAATTAACTCAGCAAGCACGGGGGTTTCCCCTTGCTCCACTAATAATGACACTCGCCCAGTGATATGACTTGCACCATGATAGAGATGCACAGGCTGCCAGTGCTTAATTAATGTATCGCATTCCAATTCGACAATAACCCGTGTTGCAATAAACGCAGGTTGCTCTGCAAGTAACCAATCACCTCGGGTAATATTTTCTTTATCAATGTCGCCCGCCAAGTTTAAGGCTACGCGATCACCTGCAACAGCGAATTCAGATATTTGGTTTTGCCGATGAATACCTCTGACACGAACTTGCTTATCCGCTCCAGTCACCCAAAGTGACTCGCCAACCTGAATTTTTCCCGCTAACGCGGTGCCAGTCACCACAACCCCTGCGCCTTTTACCAAAAACACGCGGTCAATGGCTAAACGAAAACGACGTTGGATATTGGGATGTGAACCACTTTGCTGATGAAGCTGTTGTAGGTATAACCGCAGCGCATCAATACCACGGCCATCTTCGATAGAAGTAATAAATAATTTTGCGTCAGGCCAACCTTGCTGAGACAGCTCTGAGGTGACTTCCTCAATCACTTGTTCAATTCGCAGATGATCGACTCTGTCCGCCTTCGTCAATATGACACTGACATTTTCACAACCCGCTAGCCTTAAAATAGAAAGGTGTTCAAGGGTTTGCGCCATTATTCCATCATCACAGGCAACAACCAAAAGTGCATGGTTTATGCCACCAATCCCAGCCAACATATTGGCTAAAAACTTTTCGTGTCCTGGAACGTCGATAAAACCAATAGAGCTTCCATCTGGCTGTGGCCAGTAGGCATACCCTAGGTCAATGGTCATACCGCGCTTTTTTTCCTCAGGAAGGTGCGCGGTATTTACGCCAGTAATGGCTTGAATTAAAGAAGTTTTACCATGGTCAACATGGCCAGCTGTCGCAAAAATCATGAAAGTAAGGCCTGTAATAATGCGTGTTCATCATCAAGACAGCGCAGGTCAAGCCACAATTTACCTTCTTTCATACGCCCAATCACAGGTTGAGGTAACTGGCGCCACTGCGTAGCGAGTTGCTCTAATGTGCTACCTTTTCCATTTAGCGGTGTAAATGTTACCGCAAAGCTAGGAAGCCGGTCGATGGGAAGTGAGCCGCTCCCTATTTGTGAGAGGCAAGGCTCCACTTCAACAATAAATTTATCACCGTAAAAGGCTTGTAGAGCAACAACAATGCTTTCTGCACTACCACGGATCGTCTCCGGGTCTCGGGTCAACCAACGCAATGTGGGTAAATCTGTTGTGAGTTTCTCGGGAGTTAGATACAGCTTTAGTGTCGCTTCAAGCGCAGCTAAAACCATTTTATCAACCCGTAAAGCACGTTTTAATGGATGTTTTTGAATTGCATCAATCCATTTTTTCTTCCCTAAAATGATCCCTGCTTGTGGGCCACCAAGAAGTTTATCTCCAGAAATTGAAACTAAATCAATTCCTTGAGAAAGGTAATTTTGTGGCATCGGTTCTGCGGGTAGTCCATAAGCCGTCATATCAATCATCGAGCCACTACCTAAATCAATTGCTGTAGGTAATTGGTACTTTCGACCTAACTCTGCGAGTTCTTCACCTTCAACTTCAGCCGTAAATCCTTCAATGCTGTAATTGCTGGTATGCACTTTCATTAATAGTGCAGTTTGATCATTAATCGCATTCTCATAGTCACGTAAGTGAGTCCGATTCGTTGTCCCCACTTCAACTAATTGGCAGCCAGCCTGCGCCATCACGTCAGGCACACGGAAAGCCCCACCAATCTCAACTAATTCACCACGAGAAACAATAACTTGTCGACCATTTGCAACCGTTGCTAGCAATAATAAAACGGCTGCCGCATTATTATTAACAATACAGGCATCTTCGGCGCCAGTGAGCTCACACAGCAAATCAGCAATCGCACGGTCACGGTGCCCACGCATCGCACCATCTAGAGAATATTCTAATGTGACAGGCGAACTCATCACTTGGCTAACTGCATTTACCGCTGTGGTTGACATTACCGCACGACCTAAATTGGTATGTAGCACCGTACCGGTCAAGTTAAACACGTTTTTTAGCGCGCTTTGCCCTAAAGCTTGATGGCGTTGAGCTAACTCTTTTACCCAATCTTCTTGCCAAGCAGGTAATTTCCCTGCCTGTGCAATACAGGTTCGAGCTTGCTCTTGCATCTCACGTAAACATGCAGTGACCCAATGAGCCCCTGATTGTTCAACCAATATCTGCACTTCATCGAGCTGCAATAATTTATCAATAGCAGGAAGTTGACGATATAAAGCCAAGTCTGATTCAGCCATAGTCACAATTCTCTTTTACCGCTTATTTTTCACCAGGGAACAAGAACGGATTAATACTACTACGCGCAAAGCCTTCTTCTTCCATGCGAGCATCTAAAATAATTGATGCTAAATCATCAGCAACAGCTTCAACTTTGGCTTCTTTTTCTTGATAAAGAATTTTCAGATAGCTACCACAATCACCACAGCTTTCAGCTTTAACTGCTGCATTTTCATCATCTAATGACCAATAATTTAATTTACCTGTTTGCTCACAGTTACTGCATTTTACGCGCACCATATGCCATTCGGTTTCACATAAATTACAGTGTAAATAACGTAAACCTTGTGAGGTGCCAATTTGCACAATACTCGACACTGGCATGCTATTACATACAGGGCAGAAATGACGATGATCGCCATGTTCCGCACGTGCCTTACCAGGGATATTTGCAGCCATTTGCGCCCAATACACCGATAATGCAGCCCAAATAAACATCGATTTATCCGCAGGCACTTTTTCAAACTCTTCATTTAGCAACGCAGTTGCCATGGCTTCAAGTTCGGTTTCAGAGGCTTTATTCAGGTTTTCTAATGCAGGACGTACAGACTCAGGCACAACTGGCATTAATTCGGCAATAATTGCCGTCAATAGTTTGTGCCAATGTGTTGTACGCGGAAATGTTTTTGCATCTAATGGCGAATTATTGGTATTTGTTGAGCGCTCAAGGATAGATGCCATATCCATTTCTAATGGATTATCATGCTGCGCATTATTTTGGGCAGTTGCCACTTCAGCAGCAAAATTCAGATAATCTGCAAAAGGATGTTCTCCCGCACCAAGTTCTTTGAGCCGCTCAGCACGGCGCTGATATAAGCTTTTTAAGTTAGGAAACAGAACTGGTGGAATAAAACCAATTCCCTTTTCTTTCAATCTTTCTTGTCCTAACTCTTCTTTAGGAACGATACGAATACCCATTGCGTTCTCTCTTTTCTATTTTTTTATAACGACAATTCCCGAGAAAAGGCTATTTATTTTCTCGAAAGCGTTTTTGCTCATCATATTTATATCCGCGAAAGCGGTTCTCTAACGTTCAGGATAAAACAAAAGTCACCTTGAGGCTACTCTAGCCCCTGAATTATCCATTCCATTAACCCGTAGTAGATCAAGGTAAATGTAAATCAGGATGATGATTGTTTTATTTGATATAAATAAATTGTTATCACTAGGATAAAAATAGTGAAGTTGACGTTTGAAGTGATTATGACTGCAAGCTTATGATGCAAACAGCCTTTTATTTACAACAGGAATGGGTATTGCCCCCTTATCTCAAGGTGTTTTTTATTGTCATTGTTCAATAAGAAAGAAATAAAAACATAAATATATTTAATGCCATATCTACTGTGTCTTTTAGATAAAGATAAATATAAAAAGCATTTATAGTCAATAAAATACGCGACCAAATACTATTTAGTCGCGTAATAATGAAATAACAGTTTTGCTTCTTTAGGGGTATAACAGTCCCTTTGGTACAATCAAAATACCAAATGAAAAGCAGATATCGTTAATAACGAGATAGTCTTTAGACTTTCAGTAATTCAGGGTAATACATACGTTTAATTGCGAGCTCTAAACCTCTAACTTCCGCTAAACCTTTCAAGCGACCTATGGCGGAATAGCCTGGATTGGTCACTTTTTTCAAATCATCTAAAATTTGGTGACCATGGTCTGGTCTCATTGGAATCGGTGCAAGCCCCGCAGCATGGCGTTTTTGTTCAACCGCTAAAATGGCTTTAACCACTTCAAACATATCGACATCACCTGCAATATGATTGCCTTCATGGAAGGTATTTGGGTTGTTTTCTCTCACCGTTGAACGTAAGTGTGTGAAATGAATACGATCACCAAATTCATTAATCATTTTTACTAGGTCGTTATCGGCTCTTACGCCATAAGAACCTGTGCACATAGTAAACCCATTATGAATACTATCGCAGCTTTGCTTAATAAACCGCATATCTTCAATGGTAGAAACAATACGAGGCAAACCTAAAATTGGTCGTGGAGGGTCATCAGGGTGAATAGCTAAAACCACATTTTCTTCTTCACAGACAGGGACGATTTTCTGCAAGAAATAACCTAAGTTCTCACGTAACTGATTTTCATCAATATCATTATACAGCGCCAAGCGCTCACGGAATTGGTCTAATGTATAACCTTCTTCCGCACCTGGTAACCCTGCAATGATGGTTTTAATCAGGTTTTCGATATCATCAGATGACATATTGGCATAATACTCTGCCGCTTCTTTAACTTCTTGTTCTGAATAACTCGCCGTCGCATTTTCACGTTTTAAAATATGAATTTCAAACGCAGCAAAAGCAATATTATCAAACCGTAACGCTTTGGAGCCATCCGGTAGGGTATAAGCAAGGTCAGTACGCGTCCAATCTAGAATTGGCATAAAATTATAGCAAATAGTTTTAATACCACAGGATGCTAAATTACGAATACTTTGTTGGTAATTTTGAATATAGAGATCAAAATTACCTTGTTGAGTTTTAATATCTTCATGAACAGGAATACTTTCCACGACAGACCAAACTAACCCAGCATCTTCAATGATAGCCTTACGCTTTAAAATCTCCTCGACACTCCAAACTTCACCATTAGGAATATGGTGGAGCGCAGAGACGATCCCCGTCGCCTCTGCTTGCCTAGCATCACTTAAAGAAACAGGGTCATTAGGGCCGTACCAACGCCACGTATGCTCCATGAGTACTTCTCCTTCGATTATTCAAAAATAGTCTGATAAGGAATTGTTTCAAATAGGTAACCATCAAAATTGGGGTCATCAAAATCAGAAAGCTGCATTAGCGTATTTTTGACATTCTCTAAATGCTGCCACATCTCTTTTTTAGCCAATTCAGGATCACGTTTTTGTAGTGCATTTAAAATATTTTCATGATCAATCAACCACTTCTTCCGGTAAGTCGTATTGTCGATATGCTCATGTAGTTTATCCCACATAGGGCTTTGTAACCGCACAGCCCAGATATCATCAATAATCTTCGCCATCATGTCGTTCTTGCTTGCGCGAGCAATCAACACATGAAACTTATGATCATTAGCATCGTCACTTTCATTATTCGCGACTTTGATTCGCTCATCTTCTAATAATGCGCGGATCTCTTGGATATCGGCTTTTGTTGCTGACAAAGCAGCACATGCAGCTATCGCACTTTCAATCACTTGGCGAGCTTGCAGTATTTCAAAAGGGCCATGGTCTAAACTTTTAACTTCATCAATTAACAGATCTGGGTGGTTGATGACATAAACACCAGAACCTTTCTTGATAGAAACCAATTTTTCAATTTCCAACATGATGAGTGCTTCACGTACCAATGAGCGACTAACATCATATTTTTTAGCGATCTCACGCTCCGGCATTAAACGACTTCCTATCGGATATTCACCAGATGCAATGAGCTCTTTTAACTGCTGACCTAGGTATTGGTACGAGCGGTATTGAGTTTTCATATATATGTACAACGCGTTGTCGAATTAAATTTAGTTCTTCCATTGTAGATTATCGTCCCTCACCTCAATGGTCAACCAATTTATCCACTATTTCCGCAAAATTAGTTAACCAATTTGTGATCAGATTCACTTATTGTCGTCTTTTTAGCCATTGTTTTTTAATTTATCGATTGATAGAGTGAAAAAAAGAAAATTTGGTTAACCAATGGATAAACCAGCTTGCGTAATTATGGGTAATTTGGTTGATCAGTTGGTTAACAAGTAATAGGGATTTAGGCCAAAATGAAAATCATAAAAGCAGAAGTCTTTGTATGTAGCCCCGGTCGTAATTTTGTCACATTAAAAATTACCACCGATGAAGGCGTATATGGGCTAGGTGATGCCACCCTTAACGGGAGAGAACTCTCAGTGGCATCCTATCTTCAAGATCACCTCTGTCCTCAGTTGATAGGCCGTGATCCACATAAAATCGAAGATATTTATCAGTTTTTCTATAAGGGAGCCTATTGGCGCAGAGGCCCAGTTACGATGTCCGCTATTTCTGCGATTGATATGGCACTTTGGGATATTAAAGGCAAAGTTGCCAACCTTCCGGTTTATCAATTACTCGGTGGCGCTTCTCGTGAAGGCGTGATGGTTTATTGCCACACCACGGGTACCGATATTGCCGAAACACTAGATAACTACGCAAAATATAAAGAAAAAGGTTTTAAAGCGATCCGTGTGCAGTGCGGCATCCCAGGAATGGCAACCACATATGGGCAAAGCAAAGGGAAAAATCTTGCTTACGAACCAGCGACAAAAGGCCATCACCCTGAAGAGCAATTTTGGTCAACCGAAAAATATCTCGACTTTATGCCAAAACTGTTTGAAGCCGTACGGGACAAATATGGCTTCAATGAGCACCTTTTACATGATATGCACCATCGCTTGACCCCTATTGAAGCGGCTCGCTTCGGTAAAAGTATTGAAGATTATCGATTATTTTGGATGGAAGACCCAACACCAGCGGAAAACCAAGCTTGTTTTAGATTAATTCGTCAACATACCGTCACCCCAATCGCTGTAGGTGAAGTTTTTAATAGCATTTGGGATTGTAAACAATTGATTGAAGAGCAACTCATCGATTATATCCGCACCACAATCACGCATGCTGGCGGGATCACAGGTATGCGCCGGATTGCTGATTTCGCTTCACTTTACCAAGTCAGAACCGGTTCTCATGGTCCATCTGACCTATCCCCAATTTGCCATGCTGCCGCCTTACACTTTGATCTATGGGTACCCAATTTCGGTGTTCAAGAGTTTATGGGCTACTCCGAAGAAATGTTGTCCGTATTTACGACTAACTGGACGTTCAACGATGGTTATATGCACCCAAGTGATAAGCCCGGTTTAGGTATCGATTTTGATGAAAAACTGGCAGCGAAATACCCATACAACCCAGCTTATCTTCCAGTCGCTCGTCTCGAAGACGGCACGTTGTGGAACTGGTAATTTTTATTTTATTCGGAGTCAAATATGAAAGCTGTAAAATCGGTAGTAATTAAAGAACCCAATACGTTATTGATTGAAGAACGTTCAGTTCCTGAACCGGCTGAAAACCAAGTACGAGTAAAAGTTCGCTTAGCCGGTATTTGTGGTTCTGACAGCCATATCTACCGTGGCCATAACCCATTTGCAAAGTATCCACGTGTGATTGGCCATGAATTTTTTGGTGTCATTGAAAAAGTGGGTTCAGACGTAGATAGCAAACGCGTTGGTGAACGTGTCTCTATCGACCCGGTCCTTAGCTGTGGTCATTGTTACCCATGCTCAATTGGTAAACCAAATGTGTGTGAAACACTAGAAGTATTAGGTGTTCATACTGATGGTGGGTTCACTGAATATGTCAATGTCCCTGCAGCCAATGCTTATACCATTCCTGATTCAATCAGCGATGAATGTGCTGTTACCGTTGAGCCATACTCTATTGCCGCCAACGTGACTTCCCATGTTCATCCAACTCAAGATGATGTCGCATTAGTCTATGGTGCAGGTACAATTGGCTTAACCTGTGCGCAGGTTCTCAAAGGGGTTTACCAAGTCAAAACCTTAATTATGGTTGACCGCGTGGCTGAGCGATTAGCAAGAGCAAAAGATTGTGGTGCTGATATTGTCATTGATAACTCACAAACCCCATTACCAGAGCAACTCAAAGCACTGGGGCTTCGCCCAACGTTAGTACTTGATGCAGCTTGCCACCCCGCTATCTTACAAGAAGCCATCTTGATTGCGTCCCCCGCAGCAAGAGTTTCGATTATGGGCTTTTCAAGTGAAGCAAGTGCCGTTACACAGCAAAGTATCACCAGCAAAGAGATTTCATTGTTTTCTTCACGCTTGAATGCCAAAAAATTCCCAGAGGTGATTAGCTGGATAGAATCTAAAAAAATTGACCCAACGAAAATCTTGACACATCAGTTCCCATTCACTGAAGCGCAAGAGGCAATCTTAACCTTTGAAAAAGACCAGAAGACCTGCTGTAAAATTCTTTTAACCTTTTAATTTAATTAAAAAAACTAAATCCGATTTTGGATACTACCCTACGTGATTAATAGGATAATAATATGAATACTCAGTCAATTGACCCATCAGGGAAAGTGGAACGCAACTCTGGCGATCTGACCAAAGCTGCCGTTTCAGGCTGGCTAGGAACCGCTCTAGAGTTTATGGATTTCCAGCTTTACTCGTTAGGCGCAGCACTTGTTTTCCATGAAATATTTTTCCCTGAACAATCCGCTTCAATGGCATTAATTCTTGCGATGGGAACTTACGGTGCCGGATATGTCGCACGTATTGTTGGTGCGGTTTTCTTTGGTCAAATGGGCGACCGGATTGGTCGTAAAAAAGTACTCTTTATCACCATCACCATGATGGGGGTGTGTACTACACTAATCGGGGTATTACCGACCTACGCACAGGTAGGTATCCTCGCCCCGCTATTATTAGTTCTTTTGCGAATAATTCAAGGCTTAGGAGCAGGCGCTGAAATTTCAGGTGCAGGAACCATGCTGGCAGAATATGCGCCAAAAGGCCGTCGTGGTATTGTGGCTTCATTAGTAGGTCTGGGAACAAACTGCGGCACATTAAGCGCCACTGCGATTTGGGCGGTTATGTTCTTCTGGTTAGACAAATCAGACTTACTGGCGTGGGGCTGGCGTGTACCATTCTTGGCAAGCTTCGTGGTAATGCTGTTTGCAGTATGGTTACGACTGAACCTGAAAGAAAGCCCTGTATTTGAGAAAGTGCAAAATACGGAAGAACAAGAAGCCAAAACTGCAGTACAAGCACCACCGAAAGAAAGTTTCTTTGCCATGTTCAAGTCTAAAGCATTTTGGTTAGCGACTGGTATTCGTTTCGGTCAAGCAGGTAACTCTGGGTTAATTCAAACTTTCTTAGCGGGGTATTTAGTTCAAAGCCTATTGTTTGATAAAAGCATTCCAACTGATGCAATCATGATCAGCTCGGTTGTCGGTTTCCTGACTATTCCTGTTATTGGTCTGATATCCGATAAATTTGGTCGTCGTATTCCTTATATTATTCTTAGCTTATCTGCCATGTTGCTCGCCTATCCGATGTTATCTGTCATTGTGGACGGCGCAAACAGCGTTAGCTTGATTACCATCTGTATTATTATCGTTCATAACTGTTCAGTACTCGGATTATTTGCCTTAGAAAATATTACGATGGCTGAAATGTTCAACTCACGTAACCGCTTCACCGGTATGGCTGTGGCCAAAGAAATTGGCGGCTTAATTGCCTCTGGTTTAGGCCCAGTTCTCGCAGGTATTTTCTGTAGCATCACCGGAAGCTGGTGGCCGATTGCTATCATGATCATCATTTACTCCGCCATTTCATTAATCAGTGCCATCATCATGCCTGAAGTGAAAGATCGTGATTTAACCAGCACGTTGGATGCAGTTGAAGAGGCTGAACAACAAAAAGGTAAAGTGAAATATGCAACTGTCAACCAATAACCTAAACCAATTACCCGCCACTATCAAAGTACCAAGCTATGATAGGGAACAGGTAAAGGTAAAAATGCTTCACTTAGGTTTCGGCGCGTTCCATCGCGCCCACCAAGCCATCTTTGCAGATATCTTAGCCACAGAACAGCAGAGTGACTGGGGTTTTTGTGAGGTCAATTTAGTCGGTGGTGAGCAACAAATTGAGGATTTACTCGCTCAAGATTGCCTTTATAACGTAGTTGAAATGCAAGGTGATAACTGGCAAACCTGTACGGTGGGGGTGGTAAAAGAAGCATTACACCCGACTATTCATGGAATTGATGCCGTTATCAATCGTATGTTAGACCCTAACATTGCCATCGTTTCCATGACGGTTACTGAAAAAGGCTATTGCTATGTACCTGCGACAGGCTCGATTGATTTTGCTAACCCCGCAATCGCACATGATTTAGCCTCACCAAATGCCCCGAAATCATTACCGGGCCTGATTGTTGAAGCCTTAAAACGCCGTAAAGCACTGGGTATTGCACCATTTACAGTCATGTCCTGTGATAATATGCCTGAAAATGGCCATATCACGAAAAATGTCATTTTAGCGATGGCTGCAAAACAGGATATCGCACTGGCAAATTGGATTGAAACCAATGTCACTTTTCCCTCTACCATGGTGGATAGAATTGTGCCTGCCATGACACCAGACACTGCAGAGAAAATTCAATCTCAACTGGGCCCTATCGTCGATAAAGTCGCCATTGCCTGTGAGCCATTTCGCCAGTGGGTGATTGAAGATAATTTTGTCGCGGGTCGTCCTGAGTGGGAAAAAGCAGGCGCTCAGTTAGTTACAGATGTCATTCCATTTGAAGAAATGAAGCTACGCATGTTAAATGGTAGCCACTCTTTCCTTGCTTATTTAGGTTATTTAGCTGGTTACCAATACATAAATGAATGCATGCAGGATAGCGCGTATGAAAAAGCCGCTTATCACCTGATGGTCAATGAGCAGGCACCAACGTTATCCATCAAAAATGTGGATTTACCCGCCTATGCCAATGCCCTGATTGAGCGTTTCAAAAATACGGGGTTGAAACATCGTACTTGGCAAATCGCGATGGATGGAACGTTGAAATTATCCCAACGTTTACTCGACTCTATCCAAATTCATCTTAAAAACGGCCGATCATTTGATTATTTAGCCTTAGCGGTTGCAGGATGGATGCGTTATGTCAGCGGAAAAGATGATCATGGTGCAGAAATTCAAATCAGCGACCCACAGGCAGTAAAATTAGCTGAGCTCGTTGCAAATAGTACTGATGATGAAAGCCGTGTTCGCGCACTGCTTTCTCTCAACAGTTTGTTCACCGAAGAACTGGTTAATAATTCGTTGTTTACTGAAAAGGTGACAGCATTCTACCTTTCACTACGTGATAACGGTGCCAAGAAAACGGTTGAAGCACTCAACCACCAACACGCCTTGTAACAACATCTTAGCAGGCGGGGCTCTCCCCGCCTCTTTCACCCAAACTAGTTAGAATCTATTGGCATTCCTTTATTTTCTTTCGAAAACTGGTGGCCAAAGAAAAATATCAAACATAGTGGGATTAATGTGGCAAATAAAGCATATTCCTTTACATAATCAGCCAATAACACCATCATGAAAGCCCCGCCAGCAAAACCCAATAGCGTCAAAAAGTAACAATAACTTTTATATAACGCACTTTTTCTTTCTTGGCCTTTAAATGCGATGGACTCTGCCAATGAACTAAAGCCTAGTTGTACATTCAAAGTAACCGCAATATTGCCATATAGCATGCCATTAATCTTATGAAACGCATTACCTTGCATTCCGGCAATAAAAGAAAGAGCCCAAACAGCATGAAACCCATTAGAGTGAACATTAAAGAAAAAAATATAAACAATGAGTAATAATAAAAGGACAATTTCCAGTGATAATAATGTAAATGTCCATGTTTTTTCATCGGTATTATAGCGGTAGCGGATCCATGCCAACAGCATTGCCCCCGCACCAAAGGAAATAATGGAAACAATATAAGGCATCACTGCGGTTAGGCCATGCTTAGCAAACTCATAACCTAACATAATAATATTGCCTGACTGAAAAGTAGCGAATGATTTAGTCGTAAAGAAGGCATATCCATCGAGCATTCCTGACGCAATAGCTAATAAAAATGCGATCGTAGGTAACTGCATAAAAGGAACTTTTGGAGAGGAAATCATAGTTTACTTACCTGTCTTGATGATTCTTTTTCTGACTGACTTAGTCGACTAATAATCGAAGTGATATATACCGTAAAAATAGGAAAAACGGTCATACCCGTGGCTGCCAAAATAGTTGTAATCACTTTCCCTGCACTCGTCACTGGAATAATATTTGAACCCAGCGTGGTAACCGTCATTGCGGCCCACCAAATGGCGTCCCCATACGTCTTAACATCAACATTAAGACCCCGTTCGAAAATATAAAAAATTAAGCTAATAAAATAAACCGTTGAAAAGAGTAAAATCATATAAGATAAAAATAGTGCTGTCGTATTTCGCTTAACAACCATCATCATAAGCATGACAAACGCTGCACCACCACGAAATAAAGGAATAAACCGAATAAGATAAATTTGCTCCTCAGTAAATTTTATCGCGGTGTTATCCAATATAGTCAAATATGGAATAGATAACAGAACAATAATCGCGTATTTTTTAACAAACTTTTTTTTATTTTTTGAAATAAATAAAAAGATAAAAAAATCACAGGTAAAATAGATGCAGATCCAAAATTGAATATCAAAATAGATTGATCGCTTGAGAAAGGGGTCATGATTAAAGGTTTCAATAGAAATACTCGCAATTAAAATCAACGAGGCAACAACCCCTAAAAAGTGGAGTGTTTTAATCCATGTTTCTTGACTACCAAACTGTCGAAAAGTCAGCATATTAATAATCTAAATATTGAAGCCATTAATAGGGCTCTTATTCGTGATAAGATCCCGTTGCTATCTTTTTAATAACAACGGGATGATATAAACATTACTGTGTTAGTGGGGGAAACCAAATAGCTTGCTGACCACTCACCAACCGTTCTTGGTTAATCCAAGTAAAAGGAGCGGGTACCTGAGCTTGCAAACGTACATCTTCAGCCCCTCGTTGTGCTATCAATGTTGGAGTAAGCACGACAGGCTCTGGCCCATAAATCGCGGCTGACGTAGAATCACGTTCGTTTCGCCCGCCACAAACCACCCATAACTGGTTTAATGTAGCGATAGCATAAGGAATAAAATCGGCACGCCCTGTCGGTGGCTCTTCAACCGAAAAAAGATGGCTATCAATCTCCACTTTTAAATCACTCGGCATACCCGCTGGCGCAGCAAGAATATCGGCGCGTAACGTACTATATAACCCCCCTAACTCAGGTACGTCTAATTCATGTGCGGCTGCCAGCGCAATACGGCCAATTGGCGTTGCTGTCACACTCACAGAACTACCCGCTGTTGCCCAGCCACTATCCCGCTCATTAAGATGTGTCACACGATAGCGCGCTAATATATCTCCTAACGGCCCTGCAAGTACTACCGTATGGAACAATCTATCCGTTTCAATTTCAGGGTAGCTTCCAACAATATACCCTTTCCCTTTTTGAGCGGCTTTACACAATGTTTGCTCGAAAATGCCACCTTGTTTTTCAGCATAAGACAAAACAATGTTGGGATCGTTGGTATAAGGTAGTGCGGAAAGCTCAGGAAGCACCAGAAGCTCGTTTTCCCCCACTTGAATTGAGTCTAGTTTAGAAACCGATTTTTCCCACTGCGCTGCAATAAGCGTCGTTTGTGTTATTGTTGACGTGGCATTGATATCTGTTGGGCTGCGATGAAAAGCGAGTGTTGGGAAATATAATTCAGGGCGACGCTTCGCCAGTAATGCATCGCGTTGTGTATCTGCTTCATCTAAATCAATTGTCGCACTATATATACCATTTAGCCCGGGTTCTAGCTCTAGCGGGCTAAGCACTGGAGATTGAGCCACTTTATGTCCTGATGGCGCCCATATGCTCGAACCACCATTATAATAAAGCTGCCCTTTAGTAATTGGATTGGTTTCAATTCCACTACGTGTTGCACAAATTACCCAGACACCGTTAAAAGCACTCATATGCTGCACATGTGCAACGGTTGAGTGATCGCCAAGCATTTCGGCAAGAGTCGCATTCGGCATCATACGGTCGGATACGGAATGCCAACCAATGATTTGCGCCCCTTCTAATGCAGCTAATCGAACATATTGCCAGTAAGTATCATCATAACAAATCAATAGGGCGATACGGCCAATCGGTGTTTCAAAGGTTTTAACACCGGTATTACCTGGTGCAAACACTTTTTGATCTTGAGAATTCAGGCCTATTTTACGATATTTACCAATAATGCCTTCTGGCCCCATCAAAATAGCGGAATTATAGGCTAGCCCTGTTTCGCTATCCCGCTCCGCGATACCGACACTCATATACATCCCTGTACGAGCCAATATAGGCAGTATTGCCGCTGTCGTTTTGCCAGGGATGGTATCTAAATAAGGCGCTAATTCCGTAGAGTCAGAAAATAAATAACCACTCACCGCCGTTTCTGGAAATACAGCGTAATTAACCCCTTGAGCGGCCACTTTTTCTGTCGCTTCGACTAAACGTTGAATATTTCCATTTAAATCTCCCCATGCAGGAATAAAATCAACGGCTGCTACTTTACTGCTTTTTTTTATTTCAGCAATACTCATACAATAATCCTTATTCAAAGAATTTATTAGTAAATAAATAATTTTTTGCTATTGATAAAAATAAATATTAAATAGGAAATATATATCTATAATTCCAAGTCATTTAGGTCATAATAGCCTGAGTGTAGCGGCTATATTTGAATGTATCGAACATCTAAATATAGCCGCCAATATTTATTTTCTTTTTTTAGAAAATTATATTAAGAGCGGATTTAATGTTATTAATTAAATAACATTACTTTTTGTCATTTCTATAATTTGTTCATCGCTATAACCAAGCTCTTTTAATACTTCGTTATTATGTTCCCCTAGCAATGGAGCACTTTTAATTTCAGGAATAAAGGCTGAAAACTTCATTGGGCAACCCACCGTTAAATATGAGCCTCGTTTTGGTTGTTGAACCTCAACAATCGAGCCACTACGACGCAAAGAAGGGTCATCCATAATTTCTTTCATACTTAATACGGCAGAACATGGCACATCAAACTGATCAAAATAATCGGTTAGCGCATGTTTATCTTTGTCTTTGGCGATCTCTTCGATTGCATCCCATACATCTTGGATATGGCTTGCGCGTGCCTGTGTAGTGGCAAAAGCAGGGTCAGTTTTCCACTCGGGACGCCCAATGGCATCACAGGTATTTTCCCAATTATGGTCTTGATTAATAAAATAAATATAAGCATTTGGGTCGGTATCACTGCCTTTACACTTAAGCATCGTTCCTGGTTGTCCTCCCCCACTCGCATTACCGCCGCGGGGAACCGCATCACCAAATGTACCATTCGGATACTGTGGATACTCTTCAAGAAAACCCAGCTTTTCTAGCCGTTGTTGGTCACGCAGTTTCACACGGCATAGGTTAAGTACCGCATCTTGCATCGACATCGTCACACGTTGGCCTTTACCTGTTTTTTCTCGGTGCAACAGTGCCGTCAGTATGCCAATCAATAAATGCATGCCCGTATTACTATCGCCCAATGCTGCAGCACTTACCGTTGGAGGGCCATCAGGAAAACCCGTTGTCGATGCTGAACCACCAGCAGATTGAGCAACATTTTCATAGGCTTTCACATTCGCATACGGCGAGTTCTCATTAAACCCTTTTATCGAACCAAAAATTAACCGTGGGTTGAGCTCTTGGATGTACTCCCACGTAAACCCCATATGGTCGATAGCCCCCGGATGAAAATTTTCAACTAATACATCAGATTGACGTATTAGCTTCTCCATTACGGCTTTTCCCTCTGGCGTTTTGGTATTAAGCTCTAAAGAGCGTTTGTTACTATTTAACATCGTAAAATACAGTGCATCCACATCAGGGATATCTCGCAATTGATTACGCGTCACATCCCCAACCCCTGGCCGTTCAATTTTGATCACATCGGCACCGAACCAGGCAAGCATTTGTGTACAAGATGGGCCTGACTGAACCCCTGTAAAATCAAGAACGCGTATCCCATCAAGCGGTTTTGAAGAAGTCATAATTCACCTTTTTACAAAACTGCCATGACGTAATCTCTCACGCCATGGCAACTCATTTTGCCCCATTGACTCTTTCTATGAAACGAGTCGAGAGATGTAGATCCACGCTGGAGCAGCAATGATAAAACCAAGTACACTCACCGCCAGCGACGCTGTTCCTGTGCGGGTATACAGATTAAAGCGACTTGCAATAATGATCCCAGAGAAAGCAGGTGGTAACGCTCCGGCTAATACCATCATTTGCAGTTGCTCTGTTCCCATATTAAACATCATACCCGCCAGCAACATTAATCCTGGCATTAACACTAGCTTTAATAACGTGTTATAGACAATCTCACCATCGAATTCGAACTTATTCGCGGCTAATGTCAGACCGGCAGCAAATACCGCAACACCTGAGTTTGCTTTCGCGATTAAATCAAATGTCGGGTCCCAAACCGTTGGGATTTTCACACCAACCAGTACCAGTGCAGTCGCAAGTACTGGGGCCCATACGACAGGTTCTTTAAAGGCTGATATTAATGCATCCATACCGCCACCGCCCTTTTTACCTTCCGCATCAGACGGGTTCAGTAAGAATAAGCCAATCGGAATTGTAATGGCATTAACGATGATGGATATAATGGCAACAACTAACCCCGTTGAAACGGTTTCACCATAAATAGGGTCTAAAACCGCGAACCCTAAGAAACCAATTGTTGGAGAACCTGCAATTAATGCACATACTGCGGCTTCGCCACGACTATGTTTAAAAATATATTTACAGCTAAAGAATGAGAAAAAGAAACAAACAAGTAAGACTACAAATGAAATAATAGTCAATTTAGCGTCTGCAAATATCATTTCTCGATTTGCGCGAGCGATAGAAACAAATAATGCAGCAGGTAATGCGTAATTTAATACCAACTTATTAAATGCTTTTGCTTGGTCACTGGTAAACACATTTCTTTTACCACTCACATAACCTAATACCATAATAATAATGATAGGTAATAGGTCGCTCATAAAAATCTTATACATAAAATCAGCCATAAGACCCACCTATTTTTGGCAATAAGACCCCGTACGCCACTCATTAAAAATGAGCCGCGTAGGGTTATCTTTGTTAGTTAACGTTATACTACGTTAATTTTTTACGACAGACTTCGGATTTAAATTACCAATATGGCCACTTTCCGTTCCAACTGCAGGGTCAATAACAACATTTATCAAGGTTGGATGACCCGATGTTAAACCGGCCTTCAAAGCCTCCTGTACTTCTGCAGGCGTTGTTGCTTGATAGCCAATGCCACCAAAAGCCTCAATCATTTTGTCATAACGAGCGCCGCCCATTAAAACGGTAGGAGAAGGGTCTTGGTCACCATGGAGATTTACGCCATCACCACGGTAAATTCCGCCATTATTGAAAATCAAAATAGTGACAGGCAATTTGTAGCGACAAATCGTTTCAATTTCCATACCACTAAAACCGAATGCGCTATCGCCTTCAATCGCCACAACCGGCTTACCACTGGTTACAGCGGCACCGACTGCATAACCCATTCCAACGCCCATCACGCCCCATGTTCCACAATCTAAGCGTTTGCGCGGTTGGTACATATCAATAATATTTCGTCCATTATCAAGCGTGTTAGCGCCTTCATTGACGACATAAACGTCTTGGTGATCGACCAGCACATCTCGGATTGCACGTAACGCATTGAAGTAATTCATCGGAGAAGTGTCAGTGTTTAACTTAACTGCCATTTTCTCGACATTAATTTTCTTGTGCTCATCAATACTAGCGAGCCATTCCGTTGGGGATTTAACAGGGGTTGATTTAAGCCCTGCCAATAAAGACTCAATACTTGAATAAATATCACCAACAACGGGGGCGGTTATTGGCCGGTTACTATCAATTTCGGAAGGTTCAATATCTAACTGAATGAATTGCGTTTCTGGTGACCAGTGCTTACCTTTACCATGGTCAAGCAACCAATTAAGGCGTGCGCCCATTAACACCACAACATCCGCACTGGATAAGGCATATGAGCGAGCAGATGCCGCTGACTGTGGGTGTGTATCTGGTAACAGCCCTTTTGCCATTGACATCGGTAAATAAGGGATACCGGTTGTTTCAATAAATTGGCGAATATTGTCATCCGCTTGGGCATAAGCTGCGCCTTTACCCAAAATAATTAATGGCCGCTTAGCCGATGCCAGCAACTTAAGGGCTTTATTTACTGAATCAGGTGATGGAATTTGTCTTGGTGCAGGGTCTTCAACGGTAAAAATGGTTTTATCCGCAGCGTCTTTATCCATCACAGCAGATAAAACTTCCGTTGTTAAGTCCAGATAAACCCCACCCGGGCGGCCTGATACCGAAACGCGAATAGCTCGAGCGAGTGCGATACCAAGATCTTCAGGTTTATTCACACGATAAGACGCTTTTACAAAAGGTTTTGCCGTGTTCATTTGGTCTAATTCTTCGTAATCACCCTGCTGCAAATCAATTATCGCTCTATCGCTCGAACCACTGATTTGGATCATTGGAAAACCGTTGGTGGTTGCATTCGCGAGTGCCACCATGCCATTTAAAAAACCCGGCGCTGAAACTGTTAAACAGATACCCGGTTTCTGGGTAATAAAACCACTAATTGCAGCAGCATTACCCGCGGATTGTTCATGGCGAAATCCAATATAGCGAATGCCTTCAGCTTGCGCATGCCTTGCCATGTCCGTTACTGGAATTCCAACAACACCGTAGATTGTATCAATGCCATTTTTTTTAAGTGCATCGACAATGATATGCATACCATCAGTCAGGTTTTGGGTTTGATCAGCAGACATGTCTACCTCATAATTAACTGATTGAAAGATTAAAGGGAGCGATTTATCACTCCCAAATTTTTAAAGTTAGATCGCTTTGTTTGTACGCATAGCTGCAATTTCATCTGCGCTATAACCTAGTTCAGTTAGAACTTGCTCGGTGTGCTCACCCAGTAATGGCGCACTTTTGATATCCGGTGTAAAGGAAGAGAATTTCATCGGGCAACCCACCGTCAAGTAAGTTCCGCGTTTTGGCTGCTCAACTTCAACAATACTTCCACTCTTACGCAGAGATTGGTCTCGTGCAATTTCACGCATACTGAGTACAGGGGCGCAAGGTACACCGTATTTACTCAAATATTCGACCGCTTCATGTTTATCTTTATCCGCTAAGAATTTTTCAATTTCAGCAAAAATATCAAAGATATGAGGCTGACGAGCCTTTGGTGTATTGTAAGCAGGGTCAGTTGCCCATTCAGGCTTACCAATAGCGACACAGGTTTGCTCCCAGTCCTGTTCTTGGATAGTAAAATAAATATAAGCATTTGGGTCAGTTTCCCAGCCTTTACATTTTAAGATCCAACCTGGCTGCCCACCACCGCCTGCATTACCACCACGAGGAACAGCATCACCAAACGTACCATTTGGATATTGCGGGTATTCTTCAAGGTAACCAATTTTCTCTAAACGTTGCTGGTCGCGAAGTTTGACACGGCACAAGTTAAGAACAGCATCTTGCATCGACATAGTCACTCGCTGGCCTTTTCCTGTTTTCTCGCGATGTAATAGCGCGGCAAGTAAGCCAATCAACAAATGCATACCCGTATTACTATCACCTAACGCAGCGGCACTCACTAATGGAGGGCCATCCCAAAAACCTGTAGTAGAGGCGGCGCCACCTGCTGCCTGAGCAACGTTTTCATAAGCTTTAACATCTGCGTAAGGCGAGTCTTCATCAAAGCCTTTGATAGAGCCAAAAATCAGGCGAGGGTTTAGTTCTTGAATGTGCTCCCAAGTAAAACCCATATGGTCAATCGCACCTGGGTGGAAGTTCTCAACGAGGACGTCGGCCTGCTTAATCAGCCGCTCCATAACCTCTTTGCCTTCAGGTGTCTTTGTATTTAATTCCACTGAACGCTTATTACTATTAAGCATCGTGAAATACAGCGCATCCACATCAGGGATATCCCTTAATTGATTACGCGTGACATCTCCAACTCCCGGACGCTCAATCTTAATAACATCCGCACCGAACCATGCTAACATTTGAGTACAAGATGGTCCTGATTGTACTCCAGTAAAATCGAGCACTTTTATACCTTGTAAAGGAAGATCCATGTATTACCTCTTTATTTAGCCATCGTATATGGAATGGAATGAATTATATTTAATAGAAAATTTGAATTATTTTAAATACAATAACAATTCACTCCATTAAATTATATTCAATAATTATCAACTATTTGTATTAAATATCACTATCGATGTCCAGTAATTAACTAATTAAATTTACTTTTAACTCAATAGCCCTAAAATAAAATAAAATACAGCAATTAATTTTATTACTGTTCAATAAATGAATAATGATAAAACCAAATAATCTATGTATTATTTAGATGCTCTTAATTAGACTTTATTTAACCCATCGAATAAAGACAAACAATAAAACACAAAAAACAAATAAATAACAAACAGATAGAAAAATAAAATGTAAAAAAAACCATTATTAGAAATAATTCAATAATAACCGCGATTTTATTGAGTTATTTCTAATAATTAAAATGCAAAAATCAGTTCAATGTTGAAAACGATTAGTTCTAAAAAATGTTTTTTATATTGAAATTAAATATAAAAATAGTAGCAGCTTAAAATAAGCACTATTATAGTAAAAAAAAACCCACAAAGTCGACTTTGTGGGTTTTAGATTTTTAACAAACATATACCGTTTGCTAAATACCTTTATGTATTCTTTTCTTGCTCTTGCTTTTGTTGCTTTTCTTTTTCAAGAAGTTGGCGGTACCACAGCGGGTGGTGCTTTCTTGCCCAGCCACGGGTAACCCAACCTTCAACCATCGCACGAACTGAGCCTTTCACCCAGATCGCCGCATAAGCGTGAACCACAATCATGATAATCAGCGCAATTGCAGAGAGCGAGTGAATAAGGATCGCCGCACGATAAACAGGGATTGGGAAGTAATCGGCGAAATAAGGACGCCACATGATCACTCCTGTGACCACCAGCGCCAATAAGCAGATAGTCACCACCCAATACACCCCTTTTTGACCGAGGTTATATTGGCCAACATCGCCCGCTTCTTCGTTTTTCAGTACTTTACCGATATTTTTTGCCCACTTGATATCTTCTTTATTAATGAAGTTATGGTGGAAATAACGGAAAAACATAAATACGAACAGCAAGAACATCGCCGTCCCCACGAATGGATGCAAAATTCGCGACAGCTGTGGCGTGCCTAAAATGTTCATAAACCAGTTTAGTGAAGGGAAAAAGAACCCTAGCCCACTGATTGCGGTGAACAAAAAGCAAATCACAACCGCCCAGTGATTGATCCTTTCAATCGGTTTATGGCGGATAATTTTGTCGTTATCATCTGGCATCATTTCTGATCCTCCCCTTCTTTTGATTTCGAAGTGTCAGATGACATTGCATTATGCAAATCTTCTAAAGCCTCTTCTTCATCTTTTTTGGAGACGCGGTTCGGACCAATACCCACATAGTGGAAGATGGCCGCCGCAAATGTTGCAGCAAAACCAACCGCTGCTAACGGCTTCCAGATACCTTTCCAGAAAGTCACTGTTGGGCTGATTGTCGGGTTCTCCGGCAATCCGTGATACAGCTGAGGTTTATCTGCATGGTGCAGAACGTACATCACGTGCGTACCACCAACACCTTCAGGGTCATATAAACCTGCGTTTGCATAACCACGTGTTTTCAGCTCATCAACACGCTCGCCAGCCATGTTAATCATGTCCTCTTTGCTACCAAAATGGATAGCGCCTGTTGGACAGGTTTTCACACATGCAGGTTCTTGACCGACTTCAACGCGGTCAACACACAGCGTACATTTGTATGCGCGGTTATCTTCTGGGTTGATACGCGGTACATCAAACGGGCAACCCGCGATACAATAACCACAACCAATACAGTGCTCTGATTGGAAATCAACGATACCGTTTTTGTACTGAACTATTGCGCCTTCTGAAGGACACGCCTTCAGACAGCCCGGGTCAGCACAGTGCATACAGCCATCTTTACGGATCAGCCATTCAAATTTATCGTTCTCTTCCACTTCAGAGAAGCGCATTACCGTCCATGACTTAGCGGTTAAATCTGTTGGGTTATCATATACCCCAACGTTAGTGCCGATTTTGTCACGGATGTCGTTCCATTCGGAACACGCGACCTGACAAGCTTTACAGCCGATACAGGTCGTCACATCGATAAGCTTTGCAACTTCTTCCTTATAGTCCCGCACTTGAGGCGCGGGAGTCAGGGAATTGGTGGCAGAGCGACGAATAATGTCCTGAGATTGCATTGACATAATTTATCTCCTTACACCTTTTCCACATTGACAAGGAATGATTTAAATTCCGGTGTCTGAGTATTCGCATCACCCACATACGGGGTTAATGTGTTGGCAATAAAGCCTTTCACAGCCAAGCCTTCAAAGCCCCAGTGAATTGGAATACCGATAGTATCGATATCTTTTCCAGCCACTTTCAGCGTATGAATACGTTTGGTCACCACCGCTTTCGCTTTGATGTAACCACGTTTGGAACTAACTTTCACCGTATCGCCTTGCTTGATACCTTTCTCATTCGCTAAACGTTCACCAATTTCAATGAACTGCTGTGGCTGAATGATGGCATTTAATAAGGCGTGTTTTGTCCAATAGTGGAAATGCTCGGTTAAGCGATAAGTCGTTCCCACGTAAGGGAATTCTGTCGCTTTACCCATTTGCGCCCAGTCGTCTTTAAACACGCGTGCAGCAGGGTTTGAGACCACATTTGGATGCAATGGATTCGTATCCAGTGGCGTTTCAATCGGCTCGTAGTGCTCTGGGAATGGGCCTTCGGCCATTTTATCCAGTGCGAATAGACGCCCCATCCCTTCTGGCTGCATGATAAACGGACCAACACCACTACCCGGTGCAGCATTGCTATAGTCAGGAATATCCATGCCTATCCATTTGCTGCCATTCCACTCGAGGATTTGGCGTTTTGGATCCCACGGTTTACCCATTGGGTCTGCCGATGCGCGGTTATAAATAACACGACGGTTCAGAGGCCATGCCCATGCCCAACCTAATGTGTTACCCAGACCCGTTGGGTCAGAGTTATCACGGTTGGCCATTTGGTTACCTTTTGGTGTCCAGCTACCTGCGAAAATCCAGCAACCACTTGCGGTCGTACCATCATCACGCAATTGAGCAAACGAGCTCAGCAGTTCGCCTTTTTTCGCAATAACGTTGCCATCAGCATCTTTCAAGTCAACTAAGGCATAGCCATTGTTTTCTTGGGCAACTTCTTCTGGCGTTGGGTTATCACGGTCGAAGTAATTCCAAGTCATACTCAGAACTTGTTCAGGCACCGCACCACCTTCAGAGGCATACAGTTGGCGTAAACGGTGGAAAATACCGGACAGGATTTCACCATCACTAATCGCTTCACCAGGGGCATCTGCGCCTTTCCAGTGCCACTGTAGCCAACGCGCTGAGTTAACAATCGAACCATTTTCTTCAGCAAAACAGCAAGATGGCAGACGGAATACAGTAGTTTGGATTTCTGCCGGGTTCACATCATTCATTTCACCGTGGTTTTGCCAGAAATTCGACGTTTCCGTATTCAATGGGTCAACGGTAATCAAGAATTTCAGTTTTGACAGCGACTTAACAACTTTATTTTTATTCGGGAATGAGGCTAATGGGTTAAAGCCTTGGCAGATATAGCCATTCACTTCACCCTTATCCATCATCTCGAAATAACGCAGCACATCGTAGCCTTGATCCCATTTCGGCAATAAATCAAAGCCCCAATTATTTTCTTTCTGCGCTTTATCGCCATAGAACGTCTTCATCAAACTAACAAAGAATTTCGGGTAGTTACCCCAATAGTTTACCTGGCCTTCAACCGTCGCTTTTGGCGTGTTTGCAGCTAAGTAACTTTCTAATGTCGTTTGTTTGTCTGATGGTAAGGTTAAATAACCCGGCAAGCTTTGAGATAACAATCCTAAGTCAGTTAAACCTTGGATATTGGAGTGTCCACGCAGGGCATTTACACCACCACCTAACATCCCCATATTACCCAGCAGTAATTGGATCATCGCCATGGTACGGATATTTTGCGCACCCACGGTATGTTGAGTCCAACCTAATGCGTATAAGAACGAGGCGGTTTTATCTTTAGCACTGGTTTCTGCAAGGTATTCACAGACTTGTAAGAAGTCTTTAATTGGCGTCCCACAGATGTTATTCACCACTTCAGGTGTATAACGGCTGACGTGCTCTTTTAATAGGTTCAATACACAACGAGGGTGTTTCAGAGTTGGATCACGCAGCGCAAGGCCGTTTTCATCCATCTCATAGTTCCACGTGGTTTTATCGTATTGACGTTTTTCTTCGTCATAACCTGTAAACAGGCCATCATCAAACCCATAATCTTCACGAATAACTAAACTGGCGTTGGTATACGCTTCCACGTATTCACGCTGAATTTTTTCATTATCCAGTAAATATTTGATAACACCTGATAAAAACGCGATATCAGTCCCTGAACGGATAGGCGTGTAAAAATCCGCCACAGCCGCTGTACGGGTAAAGCGTGGGTCAATAACAATTAATTTGGCTTTATTATGGATTTTAGCTTCCATCGCCCAGCGGAAACCGACTGGATGCGCTTCTGCCGCATTACCACCCATAACGACAACTAGGTTTGCATTTTTAATGTCAACCCAGTGGTTGGTCATCGCACCGCGACCAAATGTTGGAGCAAGACTTGCTACCGTTGGTCCGTGTCAGACACGCGCTTGGTTATCAACGGCAAGCATGCCGAGAGCGCGGGTGAATTTTTGCGTTACAAATCCGCTTTCGTTACTACCAGCCGATGCGCACAGCATACCGGTGGTTAGCCAACGGTTAACCGTCACACCATCTTTATTTTTCTCAATAAAGTTCGCATCGCGGTCTTCTTTCATTAGCTTAGCGATACGATCAAATGCGTCGTTCCAAGTGATACGTTTCCACTCATTCGTACCCGGCTCACGCACTTCAGGGTATTTCAAGCGGCTTTCACTGTGGATAAAATCGATAAGTCCAGCACCTTTCGGACAAAGTGCACCACGGTTTACCGGATGATCCGGGTCCCCTTCAATATGGAAAATGCTCTCTTTAGCATTTTTCGCGCCATCACCGAGGCTGTACATCAACAGCCCACAGCCGACAGAACAGTAGGTACAGGTATTTCTGGTTTCCTTCGCACGCAGTAATTTATACTGGCGCGTTGACGCTAACGCGGTGGCGGGTGCAAAACCCAAGGCCGCTGCCGTCGTACCTGCCATACCGCCAGCGCAGATCTTAAAGAACTGCCTTCTGCTGACTTGCATGGGGATCTCCTCATTTACATTGCTCATGTTTACCTAACGTCAATCGCGATAATCAGGTAAACTCTTCTTATTCAACGTTATCCTTACGTATCCAGGTTCATTGCCTGGCAAATGGTGTAAATTCTTTTTACCCATAATTAATATTATGTATCATTAATGCTAGGAATTCATCTAATGTATGAAACAAATACTACAAATGACTCCAAATTAACCAAAATGATTGGCTTAAACCACACAACTGTGCAACAAAAAGGCAACCTTGATTTGCCCGTTAATGATTACGTTGCGGAAGAATATCCTGTCGCTTTAGTCTTTAATGGCATATCTCACGTGGTGATGATGGCAACGCCAAAAGATTTGGCGGATTTTGCTGTCGGGTTTGCCCTTTCGGAAGGAATAATACAGTCAGGTGATGAAATTCGTGGAATTGATATCGTTGAAGGCTGCAACCGCGGAATTGAAGTACAGGTTGAATTATCTAGCCGCCGATTTATGGAACTCAAAGAACGTCGCCGTAATCTAGCAGGGCGTACGGGCTGTGGCATTTGTGGTACAGAGCAACTTGACGAAATTTTCAAACCGATCGCCCCTCTGCCTTTTACTCAAACTTTTTCTTTATCGCACCTCGATAATGCATTACATGAATTGAAAAAAGTGCAAGAAATTGGCGCACTGACGGGTTGTACCCACGCTGCCGCATGGATCTCTCCAGAAGGGCAATTAGTCGGTGGATGTGAAGATGTCGGCCGTCATGTAGCACTTGATAAACTTTTGGGTATGAAACATCGCAACCAATGGCAACAAGGCGCAGTACTAGTTTCCAGCCGCGCGAGTTACGAGATGGTGCAAAAAGCCGCCAGTTGCGGTGCTGAAATCTTATTTGCCGTTTCTGCGGCTACCGCCCTCGCTATCGAGGTCGCAGAGAAAGCCAATTTGACGTTAGTTGGATTCTGTCGTCAGGGGAAAGCGACAGTGTTTACGCATAGCTTTCGTATCAGGAACTAATTTTTAAAAATTAAATCTAATAATTGCAATATCATATAAATTATATCAAATTGAAAAATAATAAATATTTGTCATTTTAACTTATTATTTTTGTCGTATTTTCTCCATTGAGAAATGTCGTATTTTTGATTATAATATAATCAACGCGCATAGGAGGTATAATGACAATACAAGACAGAATACAAAAAAAAGTAAAGCGTTCTAAACGTTCTGTTTTCCTACGCTCTGACTTTTCAAAAATAGCTGATTATGATCAAGTAGGCCGTATACTCAAAAAACTTACAGACAATGGTTTATTAATGAGAATTGGTTATGGTGTCTATGTAAGAGCCAGAGTGAATCGCATCACTGGTAAATTAATGCCAGATAACCCAAGTGGTGCTGATGGCGTTATTATCGAAGTAATGAAAAAACTCAATGTTGATTATACTTTTGATAAGCTATCTCTGATGAATTTGTCTGGTGAGAGTACACAAATTCCTTCTAATATTAAAATCATCCCTAAAAATCCTAAATTTACTCGTAAAATTAAGGTAGGGAAACAAAGTATCAATGAAACTCGATAGCTCTTTATTTATTGATGTTGCCGATGCCATAGGGCTCGGCAACCCAGCGATAGTTGAAAAAGATTATTATGTTGTTCAATTACTTAAACTCCTATCTAACTTTCAGTTTACATATCACCAAGCTATCTTTTCAGGAGGAACAGCTCTCGCCAAATCGGATATCAAAACTTATCGAATGTCTGAAGACATTGATATAAAACTAATTCCAAACCAAAGATATTCTGAATTAGCATCTCGAAATGCAAGAAAAACAGCCCGAAGAGAAATAAAAAACATTATTGAAGAAATAATTAACCAAAATTCTATTTTTTCTTTAGATAATGCGCCTTCTGTTAAAGATGAATACCGCTATTTTTCCTTTGATATCCGTTATCCTCAAGATCACAGGCAAGCACCATGTTTACGTCCTTTTATAAAATTAGAATTTATAGAGACAGACCTTCTTAGTGAACCCATATCTAGGAATATTCAATCTATTTATTCAAATGTTACAGAATCTGATATCGAAATTTATAACATGATTTGCTCGGCAATTATTGACACTCAAGCTGAAAAGTTACTATCGATGCTACGAAGAACAGCGAGTGTCGCAAGAAATGGCCAACGTGAAGATGATGAGACACTTATTCGACATGTTTATGATACTTTTCATATACAGCTATCCCAACCATCTAATATTGAATTCTTAAGTCAATTACTGAAAAAAGCACTTGATGGAGATATTACAAGATATGGAAATCAACATACACAACTGGTTGACTCGCCTATTACAGAACTTCGCTATGGGCTAAAATTATTAGTAGAAACCCCAAAATTCATAGAGCGTTATAATAACTATGTAAGTCCTATGGTTTATGCAGAAGTTCCTACTCAATGGGATGAAGCAATTATTGCTTTTACTAGCTTAGCTCATCAAGTATTGGATTATATAGAACAAGAACTTAATAAATAAACTAAAAGTTAGCCAATTTTTATTACCCATTGGCTAACCACTGTACCTTTTATCTTACTAGCTAATAGTCATCACTTCCCAATACAAAAACTTGAGAAGATACGGCCTAATAAATCATCAGAGGTAAATTCACCGGTAATTTCACTAAGTTCCTGCTGAGCTAAACGCAATTCTTCTGCTAATAACTCACCGGAGCGAGCATTCACTAACTGGTCATAACCCTGTTCTAGGTGAACGGCGGCTGCATTTAGTGCTTGTAAATGGCGGCTACGTGCTAAGAAACCACCTTCTGTATTGCTGTTAAAGCCAATGGCTTCTTTTAGGTGATCGCGCAGCAAATCGATGCCTTTTTCTTCGCGTGCAGACAAACGAATTAACGGATAACGCGTATTATCAATAAACTCAACGGGTTCACCCGTCATATCCGCTTTGTTACGAATTACGGTGACCGGAAGTTCATCGGGTAAACGCGCCATAAATTCAGGCCAAATCTCTTGTGGTTCAGTTGCATCGGTTGTGGTGCTATCTACCATAAACAGCACGTGGTCCGCTTGTTCAATCTCTTTCCACGCCCGTTCAATACCAATTCGCTCAACTTCATCACTGGCTTCACGCAGGCCTGCGGTATCAATGATATGCAAAGGCATACCATCAATATGAATATGTTCACGCAACACATCACGCGTCGTACCCGCAATATCCGTGACAATCGCAGCTTCGCGACCCGCCAATGCATTTAACAAGCTCGATTTACCTGCATTTGGGCGCCCGGCAATCACCACTTTCATTCCTTCACGTAATAAACTGCCTTGGCGAGCTTGGGAACGAACTTGTTCTAAATCTGCCACGACTTCATTGAGTTTTGCTTCAATTTTACCGTCAGACAGGAAGTCAATTTCTTCATCAGGGAAATCAATCGCTGCTTCTACATAGATTCGCAAGTGAGTGAGTGCTTCCACCAATTGGTGAATATGGGAAGAAAATGCGCCCTGTAGGGAGTTCATTGCAGAACGAGCCGCTTGCTCTGAACTTGCATCAATCAAGTCAGCAATCGCCTCTGCTTGGGCTAAATCCAGCTTATCGTTTAAAAATGCACGCTCAGAGAACTCTCCCGGATTCGCAATGCGAATACCAGTAATCGTTAATATTCTTCTTAGCAATAAATCAAGAATAACTGGGCCGCCATGTCCTTGTAATTCAAGCACATCCTCACCCGTAAATGAATTTGGTCCAGGGAAGTAAAGTGCAATACCTTGGTCAAGAACAGCACCGTCCACATCACGAAATGGCAAGTAGTCCGCATAGCGCGGTTTAGGGAGTTTTCCCAGCACGATTTCAGCAACTTGTGCCGCTTTCGGGCCAGATACACGTAAAATACCGACACCACCACGACCGGGAGGTGTTGCCTGTGCGACGATAGTATCGTTGATTTGCATGATGTTTCTCTGTCATTCCTATAAAAAATTAAGGCGGTCATTAAATGGCCGCCTTAATATTATATCGATAGCTGAGCAGAAGGCTCACCTAAAATTCAATTTATTTCTTTTCTTTCTTATCGCGACTGTGTAGACCACGTTTTTCCAGACCACGGTAAATCACCTGCTGCTGGATAATGGTTACTAAGTTACTCACGATATAATACAGAACCAGACCTGATGGGAACCACAGGAAGAAGATAGTGAACACGACTGGCATGTAAGTCATAATCTTCTGCTGCATTGGGTCAGTGACTGCAGTTGGTGACATTTTCTGAATAACGAACATGGTCACACCCATCAATACCGGTAGGATATAGTACGGGTCTTGTGCAGACAAGTCTTGGATCCAACCGAAGAATGGTGCGTGACGCAGTTCAACAGAACCCATCAACATATAGTAAAGTGCAAGGAAGATAGGCATTTGGATAAGCAGCGGTAAACAACCACCCAGTGGGTTTACTTTCTCTGCTTTATACATCGCCATCATTTCTTGGCTCATGCGTTGTTTGTCATCACCAATACGCTCACGCATTGCAGCCAGTTTAGGTTGCAGTAAACGCATTTTCGCCATCGAGGTGTACTGTGCTTTAGTCAGCGGGTACATAATACCACGAACGATAAAGGTGATAACGATGATGGCAATACCCCAGTTACCCACGAAACCGTGAATGAATTTCAACAGTTTGAACAGTGGCTGAGAGATAAACCATAACCAACCATAATCAACGGTTAAGTCTAAATGTGGTGCAACTGCGGCCATTTCAGACTGAATTTCAGGACCAACCCATAATGTTGATGAATAAGTACCTGCACCGTTAGCTGCGATAGTCATTGGTTCACTCTTATAACCAATGATGGCAGATTTTTTATCAAGGTCGATGGTATAGAAAGTGCTCTTTTCTGCACTTGCCGGGATCCACGCCGTTGCAAAATATTGTTGCAACATTGCCACCCAGCCACCTTTGGTGGTTAAGTCGAGGTTTTTATCTTCGATGTCGCCAAAGCTATATTTTTTATAGTTGTTTTCATCAGAAGAATACGCCGCACCACGATAGGTATGCAGAGCAAAATTGCTGCTGCCTGTATCACGCTCTTTCGGTAACTCGATAGTTTGTTTTAACTGACCGAAGAAAGCGAGACTCAGTGGTTGAGCGGTTGGGTTTTGAATACTGTATTCAACTTCAACAGTATATTGGCCACGCTTAACAATGTACGTTTTCTGATACACAACACCGTTGTTATCAGTAAATGTCATTGGTACGCGCAAGACATCTTGGCCTTTCTCTAATGTGAAAGTTGTAGAATCTGCGCTATACAGCGGACGTTCGCCATTATTATTTGCTGGGTTGTCTGGACCATGAAGACCAATTAAACCACTCTGTGCCTGGTAGACAAAGCCTGGATTAGTTTCCAGTAAACGGAAAGGGCTTTCCGAATGAAGGGTCGCAGGATAGGCTAACAGGTCAGCCTCATCGATATCACCACCACGAGTATTGATGCGTATATCCAGTACATCAGTCTTGACTGTGATGAGCTTACCTTGCCCACTGCCAGTTACGGCTTGAGCATCACTGCTTGGCATATCCGCTTGTTGCGAAGTTTGAACAGTTTTAACGTCCTGAGCAACTTTATCGCTCTCCCAGGCCTGCCAAACTAAGAACGACACGAACAACAAAGCGATGAGTAGAAGATTGCGTTGCGAATCCATCGTTATAATTCTCTATTATCATCAGTTTTTCTAGGTGGGACAGGATCATCTCCACCAGCGTGTAAAGGGTGGCATTTTAATACGCGTTTCGCCGTTAACCAACTCCCTTTTAGCATACCAAACCTGCGCAATGCCTCAATTCCGTAATTTGAACAAGTAGGATTGAAGCGACAACGAGGCCCTAACAACGGGCTAATAGCCAGTTGGTAGCCTCTGATCAGCATGATCAGGATTTTTGAGCCAAGCGACGATGACGACGCCATAACTTATCCAATGCTTCCGTGATCTGTTGATTGTCAAGATTGGCGACCCCTCTCCTTACCAATAACACAAAATCCATTGGAGGCAAGTCGTGTTGATGTAAACGAAAGTATTCACGCGCTAATCGTTTAATACGATTTCGCTCATGAGCTCGTTTAACATTTTTTTTAGCGATGGTAAGACCGATGCGGGGATGCCCCAGCTCGTTTAGGCGACCAAGGATTGTTATCTCTGGGGAACTCGCCCTCTGCGGCTGCTTAAAGACATTATCGAAATGCCTGGGAGTTAACAAACGTAACTCCCGGGTAAAAGCGAGCGTAACCACTTGAATAGAGGGCTAGCTTTATTACTTAGATGAAACGGTCAGACTAGAGCGGCCTTTCGCACGACGGCGAGCCAGAACTTGACGACCATTTTTAGTAGCCATACGAGCGCGGAAACCGTGTGAACGGTTGCGTTTCAGTACGGACGGTTGAAAAGTGCGTTTCATAACGATTTCTACCTAACTTTAAAATTTATTACTGATTCAGTAAACGCGTTGGCAACCAGTGAAAACTGATTTACACCTGTGCCTCTATCGCAACAATATAGAAAGAGGCAGGATTGTAATAAAACATAGGGGGTCACGTCAATGAAATGACGCAATCAAACCACTTTTATTTATAGCCTGGCTGACCGGTTTGCCGACATATGTTGTGACAGCCGACGAATGATTACATTCGTATACTGACTGAAAACCTGCTTTTTGCCCCGCCCCGCCTAACATTAACGTTAAAATAGAGCGATATGACCCAACAAGTTTACCTCAGTTTCGTGTAAAAATCACATCTGTACTGTACACAGGGAGGAAGATTATACGGACTCCGCCCCAAAGCGCAAGGATCTTCAAGAGATCTAAAAATATTTTTTGATCATACAGAATATTTCCAGTAAATCGTCTAAAGTTATCCCCAGCATGTGGAAAAATGGCAGTAAATTAAGGTAGCCCAGTCTATTTCTTCTTTATAAGAGGTTCCTTATCACATTTACCTGTGGATAAAAAGCATAAAAACTGTGTAAAAGAATGGAGATCTCTGACTAATTTTGCGGTATGATCGCAGGTCTATTTCTGATCCATCGATCAGCGATATGCAGTAAGTAAGAGTTAACCTAAAACATTTTTGGGTCATTGCGATTAAACGTAAGCCCGAGAAAATTCTTTGTTTACATCCGTACTTCTTGTTCCATTGACCTTGTTTAGGGGAGTCCAACGTGTCACTTTCGCTTTGGCAGCAATGTCTTGCCCGATTGCAGGATGAACTACCTGCCACAGAATTCAGTATGTGGATACGCCCTCTTCAAGCTGAATTAAACGACAATACACTGGCACTTTATGCCCCAAATCGTTTCGTTCTCGACTGGGTTAGAGACAAGTACATCAATAATATCAATGAATTATTGAATGACTTTTGTGGAACTGACGCGCCTGCACTACACTTTGAGGTAGGCAATAAACCGATTACAGTCGCACCGGCAGCAGCACAAGCACGTACAGCTCAACAAGTACCTGCATTTGCCGTTCCGTCAGCCCCAATGAAACCGAGTTGGGACAATTCAGCCAAAGTACAGCCTGATGTTGCTTATCGTTCTAATGTAAACCCTAAGCACACTTTTGATAACTTTGTTGAAGGTAAATCGAACCAATTGGCTCGCGCTGCAGCGAGGCAGGTGGCAGAAAACCCAGGTGGTGCCTACAACCCATTATTTCTTTATGGTGGGACAGGTTTAGGTAAAACCCACTTATTACATGCTGTCGGCAATAGTATTATGCAGCATAAAGCCAACGCTCGCGTGGTTTATATGCACTCAGAACGTTTTGTTCAAGATATGGTCAAAGCTTTACAGAACAATGCCATTGAAGAATTTAAACGTTATTATCGTTCTGTTGATGCACTGCTTATTGACGATATCCAGTTTTTTGCTAACAAAGAGCGCTCACAAGAAGAGTTTTTCCATACTTTTAATGCGCTACTTGAAGGTAATCAACAAATTATTTTGACCTCCGACCGTTATCCAAAAGAAATTAACGGTGTGGAAGATCGCTTAAAATCGCGTTTTGGCTGGGGCCTAACCGTCGCAATCGAACCACCAGAGCTAGAAACTCGAGTCGCGATTTTAATGAAAAAAGCAGATGAAAATGAGATTCAACTTCCGGGTGAAGTGGCCTTTTTCATCGCCAAACGCCTTCGCTCGAACGTTCGTGAGCTAGAAGGGGCGTTAAACCGCGTGATTGCCAACGCTAACTTTACTGGCCGGGCGATTACTATCGATTTTGTCAGAGAAGCACTGCGTGACTTATTAGCACTACAAGAAAAGCTGGTAACTATTGATAATATTCAAAAAACAGTTGCTGAATATTATAAAATTAAGGTAGCAGATTTACTGTCTAAGCGCCGTTCTCGTTCTGTCGCACGTCCGCGTCAAATGGCAATGGCACTAGCAAAAGAGCTGACTAACCATAGTTTACCTGAAATCGGGGATGCCTTTGGCGGCCGTGACCATACCACGGTGTTACATGCTTGTCGTAAAATTGAACAATTACGGGAAGAAAGCCATGACATCAAAGAAGATTTTTCTAATTTAATCAGAACATTATCATCTTAATTGCTATGAAATTTACAATAGAACGCGAGCAGTTATTAAAACCGTTACAACAGGTTAGTGGTCCTTTAGGTGGGCGTCCAACTCTGCCTATTTTAGGTAACCTTTTATTACAGGTAAAAGAAGGCACCCTCCAACTCACTGGAACCGACCTTGAAATGGAGATGATGGCCAATGTTGCCCTAACAGGGGAGCATGAAATTGGCGCAACCACCGTGCCCGCACGCAAGTTTTTTGATATCTGGCGTGGGTTACCTGAAGGTTCTGAAATTCATGTAGAGCTGAATGATGACAGACTGCTCGTCCGCTCTGGGCGTAGCCGCTTCTCATTATCCACTTTACCCGCTGCTGATTTTCCAAACCTGGATGATTGGCAAAGCGAAGTGGAATTTTCTCTTCCGCAATCAATACTGAAACGTTTAATTGAAGCTACTCAGTTTTCAATGGCGCACCAAGATGTCCGTTATTACCTCAACGGCATGCTATTTGAAACCGAAGACCAAATGCTCAGAACCGTTTCAACCGATGGACACAGGCTAGCAGTCTGTTCGATGGATATTGGTCAATCGCTACCCTCTCACTCAGTGATAGTGCCTCGTAAAGGGGTTATTGAGCTAATGCGTTTGTTAGATGGCGGTGATACCCCTCTACAACTGCAAATTGGTAGTAATAATATTCGCGCTCACGTTGGGGATTTTATCTTTACCTCTAAATTGGTTGATGGCCGTTTCCCTGATTACCGTCGCGTATTACCCAAAAACCCAGACAAAACCTTAGAAGCTCGCTGTGATTTACTCAAACAAGCTTTTTCTCGCGCGGCTATTTTATCGAATGAGAAATTCCGCGGTGTGCGCTTGTATTTCAGTGAAAACCAATTGCGCATTACGGCTAATAACCCAGAACAAGAAGAAGCCGAAGAAATTGTTGATGTAAGCTACCAAGGTACTGAGATGGAAATTGGCTTTAACGTCAGCTACATCTTAGATGTCTTAAATGCGCTAAAAAGTGAAAACGTGCAACTTCTGTTAACCGACGCTGTTTCCAGTGTGCAGATTGAAGACGCTGATAGTAAAGCAGCGGTGTATGTTGTCATGCCAATGCGTTTGTAATCGGTATTTATGATCCTTTCGCGTTTATTGATCCGTGATTTTCGAAATATTGAAAACGCGGATCTCTCCCTTGCTAATGGGTTCAATTTTTTAATTGGCCCCAATGGGAGCGGTAAAACCAGTATACTGGAAGCCATATATACACTCGGTCATGGCCGTGCCTTTCGCAGCATTCAAGCGAACCGAGTTATTCGCCATGAGCAAGAACAATTTATTCTTCATGGTAAACTGAGCCATTTAGATGAACAGCGAAACGACCTTTCATTAGGTTTAAGCAAAAACCGCGATGGTGATAGTAAAGTCCGAATAGACGGCACTGATGGCCATAAAATTGCAGAACTAGCAAAATTATTGCCAATGCAACTGATTACCCCAGAAGGGTTTACCTTGCTAAATGGCGGCCCTAAATATCGACGTGCTTTTATTGATTGGGGTTGTTTTCACAATGACCCGCTGTTTTTTTCAGTGTGGTCAGATTTAAAACGGTTATTAAAGCAACGCAATGCCGCTTTACGGCAAGTCACTCGTTATGAGCAAATTCGTCATTGGGACACACAACTGGCACCGCTTTCCGAGCAAATAAGCCAATGGCGCCATGACTATATTGCAGGTATTGCTGAAAATATTGAGCAAACTTGCCAACAATTTTTACCCGAATTTTCACTCTCGGTATCCTTCCAACGTGGTTGGGATAAAGAAATTGATTATTCAGAACAATTAGAGCGCCAATTTGAGCGTGATAGAGCACTAACCTATACCGCTTCAGGGCCACATAAAGCGGATTTGCGTATTCGAGCAAATGGAACCCCTGTTGAAGATATGCTTTCGCGGGGTCAATTGAAGCTGCTTATGTGTGCATTACGGTTAGCGCAGGGTGAGTTTTTCACCCGTCAGAGCGGGCAACAATGCCTGTATCTACTGGATGATTTTGCTTCTGAACTTGATGCCGGCCGTCGCCAATTACTGGCAACCCGTCTCAAAGCTACACAAGCACAAGTGTTTGTCAGTGCCATTACATCTGAGCAAGTTAATGATATGATAGATGCAAATAGCAAGATGTTTAGTGTAGAACATGGCAAAATAGAAGTTCAACCTCAGGAATAGAAAGAGCAGGAAACGTTGATGTCGAATACATATGACTCCTCAAGTATCAAGGTATTAAAAGGACTGGATGCGGTGCGTAAGCGCCCGGGCATGTATATCGGTGATACAGACGATGGAACAGGTCTTCATCACATGGTTTTCGAGGTTGTCGACAACGCTATCGACGAAGCCCTCGCAGGCTTTTGTGATGATATCGTGATCACTATCCATGCCGATAACTCTATCTCCGTACAGGATGATGGACGTGGTATCCCTACTGGTATCCACGAAGAAGAAGGCGTCTCTGCCGCAGAGGTTATCATGACCGTTCTGCACGCAGGGGGTAAATTTGATGACAACTCCTATAAAGTCTCCGGTGGTTTGCACGGTGTTGGGGTTTCCGTTGTTAACGCCTTATCTGAAAAATTAGAATTAGTTATCCGTCGCGATGGCAAAGTTCATGAGCAAATCTACAAACATGGTGAGCCTCAAGGGCCTCTGACTGTTGTCGGCGAAACCGACCAAACAGGAACCCGCGTTCGTTTTTGGCCAAGTATGGACACTTTTAAAGGTGTCACTGAATTTGAATATGACGTCTTAGCAAAACGCTTACGTGAGTTATCATTCTTAAACTCCGGTGTTTCTATCAAGCTCATTGATAAACGTGATGGCAAAGAAGACCATTTCCATTATGAAGGCGGCATTAAAGCCTTTGTTGAGTATTTAAGCCGTAACAAAACCCCTATCCACCCTTCTGTCTTTTATTTTTCAACTGAAAAAGACGGTATTGGCGTTGAAGTTTCAATGCAGTGGAATGATGGTTTCCAAGAAAACGTATACTGCTTCACCAATAACATTCCTCAGCGCGATGGGGGGACTCACCTCGCTGGTTTCCGTGCAGCAATGACGCGTACATTGAATAACTACATGGAAAAAGAAGGCTATCAGAAGAAAAGCAAAGTCAACGCAACCGGTGACGATGCACGTGAAGGCCTGATTGCGGTTATTTCAGTAAAAGTTCCAGATCCTAAATTCTCATCACAAACCAAAGAAAAATTGGTCTCTTCCGAAGTGAAAACAGCGGTTGAAACAATCATGAATGAGAAATTAGTTGAATATTTACTGGAAAACCCGAACGACGCAAAAATCGTTGTCGGTAAAATCATTGATGCTGCACGCGCACGCGAAGCTGCACGTAAAGCCCGTGAAATGACACGTCGTAAAGGCGCGTTAGACTTAGCTGGCTTACCGGGTAAATTGGCTGACTGCCAAGAACGCGACCCTGCGCTATCTGAACTGTACCTTGTGGAAGGGGACTCCGCGGGTGGCTCTGCAAAACAGGGCCGTAACCGTAAGAACCAAGCAATTTTGCCACTGAAAGGTAAAATTCTAAACGTAGAAAAAGCGCGTTTTGATAAAATGCTATCTTCACAAGAAGTGGCAACCCTGATCACCGCATTAGGCTGTGGTATTGGTCGTGATGAATATAACCCAGACAAACTGCGTTATCATAGCATCATTATCATGACGGATGCGGACGTCGATGGTTCGCACATTCGTACACTACTATTGACCTTCTTCTACCGCCAAATGCCTGAAATCGTTGAACGTGGTCATATCTTTATCGCTCAACCACCACTGTATAAAGTGAAACGTGGTAAACAAGAGCAATATATTAAAGATGACGATGCAATGGACGATTACCTGATTTCTATCGCTCTTGATGGCGCGGAACTGCATTTAAGTGCCGAAGCCCCAGCCATGAAAGGCGAAGAACTCGAAAAACTGGTTGTCGAATATAATGCTGCACACCGTATTATTCGTCGCCTCGAGCGCCTTTACCCTCAAGCTCTACTTAACAGCTTGGTTTATCAGTCAACCTTAACTGAAGATGACTTAAAAGCCAGCGAGAAAGTAGAAGAGTGGGCAAAAACACTGGTTAAACGCTTAGAAGATAACGAGCAATTCGGTAGCACTTACAGCTATACCGTTAACGAAAACCGTGAGCGTCAATTATTCGAGCCAACTATCCGTATTCGCACCCATGGTGTTGATACCGACTACAATCTCGATTTTGACTTTGTTCATGGCAGTGAGTACCGTCGCATTACTCATTTAGGTGACTTAATCAGTGGCTTAATTGAAGAAGGTGCTTACATCAAGCGTGGTGAGCGTCGTCAAGATATCGATAACTTTGAAGAAGCTTTGACTTGGTTAACGCGTGAGTCACGTCGCGGCCTATACGTACAGCGTTATAAAGGTCTTGGTGAAATGAACCCAGAACAACTTTGGGAAACTACCATGAACCCTGAGACGCGCCGTATGATGCGTGTAACAGTGAAAGATGCGATCGCAACCGACTTACTATTCACCACATTAATGGGTGATGCTGTTGAGCCACGTCGTGCATTTATCGAAGAAAATGCCCTAAAAGCAGCGAATATTGATATTTAATTATTCAGCTAACTGAATAATATTTAATAACCCCATACGAAAGTTTGGGGTTATTTTTTTATAATTATTTTTTTATAGTTATTATTTTACTTTCACCATTTAATCAAACCAGTAGTAAAAAAATAAAAAAATAAAACCCGTCAATAGAAAACCACATTATAAAAAATAAAACAATTTAAAATAAAGCTTATCACTTTAATTAATAACGATTTTTTATTTTTAAAACTGTCATAAAAGATAAATATATTATAAATAAACTCCGCCAAATGAAATTTTCACCAATAGCATCGGCGGGATTACAATGAGAAAAACCTTTATATCAGTATCAATAACTTTATTACCATTCATATTCACAAATACTCTAATAGCAAAAAATCATATTTTAGAATTAGAGAAAAACATTATCGATACAAGAAATACATGGCTTGAGGATATAAAACACAATGTTATTAATAATACCCCTAAAGAAGGCAGCGAAGTTGCTGAGCAAGATAGGCTTATTAGCAATGAATACATCAATATCACAGGTGAAAGAAAAAATTTAGCACACGCAGATAAATCCCAAAGCTCAGATTATTTATTTAACAGTTATCAAACGATACTGTTTGGCGAACAGGATATTAATATAAAAGACCATAAACAATATAAAGAAATCCGTTCGTTACATGATACAAGCACTCGTGCTTATGATGAAAAAAAACAACGTACTAGGTCGATTGATTTTATTCTAAAAGACCATTTTAAGCGTGGTCGTCCTTACCAAGTATTGGATGACGAAGGTCATTATATTGCAGGTTATTCACATATACAGGGCTCATCTTACCCTAGCGGCCATACGTGGAATGGTTTTAAGCAAGCAGCAGTATTGGCGATGATTTTCCCCGAAAAAGGCAGTGAAACGTTCAACCGAGCGATTGAATACGGTGAAAGCCGCGTGATTGTTGGCGCACACTTCGCTACCGATACCATCGCTTCTCGTGTAGGTAATTATTATTTATTATCACAGCTGCTATCCGATGAAAAAAACAGCAAATTCATTGTTGAGTCGGCTAAAAATATTCGTACAGATATTTCATCGTCATGTTCAAATAACAGTCAAAATTGTCTAACCGTATCTAACCCTATAACCAATGACCATATTGGTTACTATGGAAAAAAAGAAACGCAAAAGATATCTATGATCGAGCCTAAAAATATACCTAAAACGGCGGGTTATTTACTTCGATTACGCTTCCCATACTTGAATAAAACACAGTGGAACAATATTTTAGCCAGCACTGCGTATCCAAGCCAATCAATTGCGGGTTGGAATATCAAAGAAAATGATCCAAATAGCTATTGGGGGTTAATTAACTTACCTGCGGCTCATCATGGTCCCTCCTATTTATATGAAAACTTTATCGTCTATCAAGACGTTAATGACTTTGATATTGCCAATTTCGGTAAGCTAGATGAATGGAAAAATAATATTCAAGGTACGGGAAAGTTAACGAAACAAGGCCAAGGGACATTAGTATTATCTGGCAACAATACCTTCGCAGGCTTTACAGTAAACCAAGGCCATTTAGTCTTAACGGGTGAGAATAAATACTCGCAAAAATCCCATATAAATGGCGGAACGGTTACCCTTAAAAAACACTTAGATTCCGCAGTTGATGTCCAGAAAGGAACATTAGTCTTAGATGACGGAAAAATCGGTGCTTCGGTGAATATTAACCACCACGGTTTACTGACGGGCAATGGGAGCATTCGACAATTAACCGCTAACCAAGGTGCAGTTGTTGCACCCGGTCACTCAATTGGCACAATTAACATCATTGATTCCGTAACTTTTGCACCCAACAGCCATTATTTGGTTGAAATCAATTCAGCAGGTAAAAATGATAAAGTCATCAGCCAAGGCTCAGCTTTATTAAAGGGTGGTACCGTCAGTGTCACGCTTGAAAATCAAAATAACCCGCTTTCTAAGCAAGATATCAACCAGTTATTTGATACACAATATACGATATTAAGCGCTCAAAAGGGGATTGATGGCCAATTTGATGCTGTTGTGCCTAATTACCAGTTTATTGGAACGACACTAAATTACACCCCCAAAGAGGTTACACTTAAGGTAGGGCGCAATAACACTGCATTTTCCAGTGCGGCTGCAACGCAAAACCAAACCGCTGTGGCTAACGCCATTGAAACGCTTCCTACGCACCATGCTCTCTATAACCAAACGTTAAAAAGCCAAACAAAACAACAAGCTCAAGCGATATTTCGCAATGTCACCGGGCAAATATACGCTGACCTATTATCCAATCAAATAAATAATAGCCGTCAGATTAAAGAAACAGTACTTGAACAAGCTCGCTTGTCTGGATCATGGGGTAGCGAAAGCAAAGGCAATGTATGGGTCAAAATGCTCTATGATTGGGATAAAACGACTGGTGATAACAATGCCACTGGGTATAAGTCATCAAATTATGGTCTATTGCTTGGGGCAAATCGACGTTTTATCAATGAAAAAATGACATTGGGTATCGCGGCAGGGTTTAGTCAAAGCACCTTATCTAACGACCTAGACCACGGTAACAGTAACAACTACCATGCCGCCATTTATGGTAGCGCTTTATGGCAACCTATCGCGGTTCGTGCTGGGCTCGGTCACACTTCACATCTTATTCATACCGAACGCTCAATCAGTGATGGCACAAGTCACTCAGCGAGCTATTATACCAACACACATCAAGCTTTTATGGAGCTGGCCTATCCAATTAACTCAAATGGGATAAATATTGAGCCATTCACCAATCTCACTTATATCAGCGCAATGAATCATGCTATTAATGAAAACATCAACAACACATCACTACAGGCACGTAAACAGCGCATCAGTACAACGTTATCTACCCTTGGGCTACGCCTTGATAACCAATGGAAATTGAGTAAAACATCAAATATCGGTTTACACGGTGAGCTTAATTATCAATACCAATATGGGAATTTAAATAGAGGGATAAAATTGAATTTTACTGATACCGCAAGCTCATTTACAACACATAGTGTTCCTGCATCACGCCATGGTGTCGCATTAAAAATCGGTACTGATATCAATATAAAAGAAAATACTAAGCTATCAATTAATTATAATAAATTTTTATCAAAAAATTATAGCGATAACAATATTGATGCCAAAATTGCGGTAAGTTTCTAACTCAATATTTTACCTCCCCCTCACGAGTTGTGAGGGGCTAGTCATGACTAAACATCACGATATTTTACAGTTTTTTACGCCACTATTTTGATTATCTTACCTTTTTTTATGTTATAAACGAATAACACCCTAAGTTAACCAGATGTTAACTTATTATTTTTTAATGACTTCTATAACCTCTGATTAAGGTCAAAAATACGTAAAATAACACTATGATTCGCCAACTTATTATTTCAATTTATGCATTATTGGTATCTATCATCCCTGTATTTTTTAGTGGAGATATCAGCATTATTGCAGACATTGCCATCATAATTTCAGGGGTGCTTATCATACTGTTATGTGCCGGTATTTATCGGTTTTTACTTGGCAAAATTTTTACTGTTTTTGTGTCACTTCTGTGGGCTCTCAATTTATCTGTTTCATTCTTCTTTTATCAAAAACACGATATCCGCTTTTCTTCTTCGATTGCAGAAACTTTTATCAATACCAATAGCAGCGAAACAGTTGGAATGCTTTCCTATAACATTGGTTATGTTATTTTTTATTTACTTGTTTTTTCAGCTTATTTAGCCTGTATCCATCAATGCGCAAAATATATGAAGCGTCGTATTACAGCGATAAGTATGGCACTAATTTGTGGTTACCTATTAGCCATTCCAGCCTATTACGCATCATTACTTAGCAAACCCGATAGCGCTTTATTGATCACGGAAAAATACTTCTTAAGCACCCCTTTCTATAATGCTGCAGCTTTAGTCAAAAATTTATATGAAAACCGAGGGATAAAAAAAATATCATCACAAGAAGTGGCTTTTAACTACCAGAAAAACGCGTCTGAAACTGAAATCTATGTTCTTGTCATTGGTGAATCATTGCGCCGTGACCATATGGGTTTTTACGGCTATCAATATGAAACAACACCCAATTTAAATCAGCGAAAATCACAAATATTAGCGTTTCAACAAGCCTATTCCCCTGCACCGGTGACTATCTTGTCAGTCCCTATTTCACTGTCTAATATTCGCTTTGAGCAAATGCAGGATAAATCACACTATTCGGACAATATCATTTCATTAGCCAATCATGCAGGCTTTAAAACCTATTGGGTCAGCAACCAGGGAAAAACTAATAAACGTACCAGTATTATTTCTGCTATTGCTTCTATGTCACAAAAGAAAGCTTGGAACGAATTTGTCGGCTACGATGAAGAGCTGCAAGATGACTTCAATAATGCTATCAATGACCCCACTGATAAGAAAAAGCTCATTGTGTTACATACTTATGGCAGCCATGAACCTGCCTGTAACCGCTTCCCTGAAACTGAACTAAAAACATTCAGTGGCCAAGAAGATGACGATTGCTACGACAGTTCAGTAGCATATACCGATAAATTTATCGAAAACCTAATACAACAACTCGAAGGGAAACCTGCGACTTTGATGTACTATTCAGACCATGCGTTGCAACGCCTAGACAGCGATAACAATATTCACTACCACCATGGCGTTAACAACCCAAGAAAAGAAGCCTATGAAATTCCTTTGCTGATTTGGTACAGCGAAAGTGCCAGTAAACCAAACATCAAACCAGTAAACTTGCAGTCACCTTATTCTACAGCGAATAATTATTGGCTAATCAGTGATTGGCTTAATATACAACAAGGTTCGCAACAAGCTTGCTTATCACCTTTACGTGAATGTTATCAACCCAATAAGAATATTCAGGTCATTGATGGCAATCGAAATATTTTATCCATTAGCCAATTACCTTCTGAGACGATAGATCCACAATAAAACTCGATATTTTGGCAATATTTGCTCATAGTTAACAAATATGAATCCAATTTACTTATCGAGTCGAGGTTTTAATGTTCGATTTAGTTTTTTTACGTGAATTACTGGTCTCGAGTGTTCACGTACTTCAATTACTTTTAGAAGCAATTTCAGTTATCTGCGTAGTGATTGGGTTAATCAAGACCCTGATCGTGTGGATGAAAACCCAAAAAGCACGTACCGCTCGCTATTGTTTTGGTGATTGGCTAGCCACTGCGTTAGAGTTCCAATTAGCCGCTGATATCTTAGCAACAACCGTTGACCCAGATTTAGATAGCCTCATTAAACTCGGTATTATTGCCGTGATCCGAACATTCTTGAACTACTTCTTGGCAAAAGAGTTAGAACACCAGCCGCCGCAGAATGAACCGGCTCGTCACTAATTTAGGTACAAAAAAACCTGCATATTAAATTATGCAGGTTTATCGAATACGACTTATCGCTGCGCCGCGCTTATAATAAAATCCGTAACATACGACGAAGAGGCTCAGCAGCTCCCCACAGTAATTGGTCACCAACCGTAAAGGCAGATAAGTATTCAGGGCCCATATTCAGTTTACGCAAGCGGCCAACAGGGGTGCTAAGCGTGCCAGTGACTGCCGCTGGAGTTAACTCACGCATAGTGATTTCGCGGTCATTAGGAACCACTTTCACCCAATCATTATGTGAGGCAAGCAATTGCTCAACTTCACTCAACGGAACATCTTTTTTCAGCTTCAATGTGAAAGCTTGGCTATGACAGCGCAGCGCACCCACACGAACACATAACCCATCAACTGGAATAATATTATTGCCCGTTTCTAAAATTTTATTGGTTTCTGCTTGGCCCTTCCACTCTTCGCGGCTTTGGCCATTTTCTAACGCTTTATCAATCCATGGGATCAGGCTACCCGCTAATGGTACGCCAAACGCATCCGTTGGCATTGTGCCACTGCGAGTGAAATCTGTGACTTTTTTCTCGATATCTAAAATAGCGGAGGCCGGGTCTTGGAGTTCTTTAGCCACTTGTGTGTGCAAAGACCCCATTTGTGCCAGAAGCTCACGCATATTTCGAGCCCCAGCCCCTGATGCCGCTTGATAAGTTGCCACAGATGCCCATTCCACTAAATTATTAGTGAACAACCCACCTAAAGACATCAACATTAAACTTACCGTACAATTCCCACCGACAAAGGTCTTAATGCCTTTATTTAAGCCGTCTTGGATATGTTGGTTATTTACGGGATCAAGAATAATAATCGCATCATCTTTCATACGTAATGAAGACGCAGCATCAATCCAGTAACCATTCCAGCCAGACTCACGAAGTTTAGGATAAACTTCATTCGTGTAGTCGCCGCCTTGGCAGCTAATAATAATGTCCAATGCTTTTAGTGCATCAATATCAAAGGCATCCTGTAAAACACCACGATGGCCACCGTAAACAGGTGCTTCTGCACCCTGTTGTGATGTGGTAAAAAATACAGGACGGATCGCATCAAAATCACGTTCTTCGACCATTCTCTGCATCAATACTGAGCCGACCATTCCACGCCAGCCAACAAACCCTACATTTTTCATTTTCACTCACCCTGTTCGTTTAAATTTTTACCAAGAAATTTCTAGTTTCGACCCCACAAAGTAAATACCGTCATTGTTATCATTCATTCAGTATTCACAAAAATTGAAACTAGAAATTTTTCGGATGTATTAAACCTGACAAAATATGCATCCATGTGCAAGTGAATTTCATCACTAATAATAAGAAGATTAGTAATCATGCTAATGATCGAGGGGATCAGTGGACAAAAAAACAAATAAAAAAAAGCCACGGCAGAGAGCAATAATCTGCAATGGCTAAGCAAATAAAATATAAAGCGATACAGGAAATTTTATAATTATGTTTAAATTCAATAATTAGCGTTTTTTCTTACAGCCTTGCACTGCTTTAAAACGCGGGTTTGTTTTGCATATCACATACACCCGGCCACGACGGCGAACAATTTGGCAATCTGGATGACGGTTTTTTGCCGTTTTTAATGAACTCAGTACTTTCATCTTCATTTACCCTCTAACTGTAAAAAACGACCAAAACGCTTCTGGAACTGTGCCGTTTTGCCTTCCTGAGAAATCATTTTCTGTTTACCGGTATAAAACGGATGTGACTGAGAAGAGACATCAAGCGTGACATACGGAAATATTTCACCCTCATACTCGATTGTTTTTTCAGTTTTTATTGTTGAGCCTACTTTGAAATAGGCATCTGCACTTGTGTCATGAAAAACCACGGTACGGTATTGTGGATGGATCCCCTGTTTCATAATAACCACCTAAATGCAATGTTATAATATAACAATACATTTTTTTAAAAAACGATGCAATAACTTTGTCGATAATAATAATAATTAGTAAACAAGCGATTGTTTTATATGCATTAATTTATTAATTATTAGTCATATCATTATAGATAAATAATCTTTATTTGATACTGTGTTTGTCTGTTGATTGGTAGTTTTATCGAGAAGTATCCCAATCAATAAGGACTCCTATGACATTAATATCCAATACAACTCTGTATGCAACTACACACAGACCTAATTCAACAGTACCCAATACCAATCTAGCCTCGGAAAAAATAGTATCGACTAGAAATGTTCCGCTACAGAATAGTATCGGTGGCAGCATATCTGTACAACTTTATAGCGACAGAGCTAAAAGTATGCCTTCGACGGACACCCCCGTCGATGATGATGTAGATGGGTCACTTTGGGGCAAACATACAGAAAAAAGAATTCCTGGAAATCAATTCCAATTAGCTACTGCGTATTCAAATAAATTTAATATAGGGAAAAAAGAACCGATAACCTATTTTGATAGTGTCACAGTTATTGGTGACAGCTTATCTGACTCTGAAGGAAGGATGCATAAAAAGTCGTGTGGATTACTCACTAATGCTAACCAATACTATAATGGACGGTTCACTAATGGTTTCACATGGCCTGAGTTTCTCACCATGCCTAATACGATGCAAAGCCATTCCAGTAAAGGTAAAGTTACACTCACGAATAAGTCGGAAGGTGGCTCAACTTGTGCAACTTATTTTAAATCCACACTTCACCCTCAATTTGCCATACTTTCAAATATCGAAAAACAAGCAAGACACCTTAAGTTTGATGACAAAAGTTTAGGTATTATTTTTATTGGTGCCAATGACTATATGACCTATTCGAAAGAAAATGTCGATGTTGTTATCTCTAGTCAAGAAAAAACAATCAAAAAAATGATCAAAAATGGTGCGAAAAATATTCTAGTGATGGGGCTTCCTGATCTATCCCAAACCCCTGCAATAAAAACCAGTTCACCGAAAAAACAACAAAAAATACAAAATCTCAGCATCGAACATAACAACAAGCTTCAGACTATAATTAACCTATTGAAATTAAACAAAAATATCAACATTAATTACTTTAATGTTAATAACGTAATGAAAAATATAACGAATGTAGTTGGCGACATAAATAAAAACTCACCGGGAGCATATAATATAGAAGACGCTTTTACTGATGGTTATATTCGCCAAGACAATACCGCACCATTAGAAATCGACCCTCATTATGTTTTTATCGATGATGTTCATCCTACTCAGGAAGTCCATCAAATTATTGCGATGGAATTGCATAATTTTATCTTAAAAAAGTACAACCCACTAAACAACCAAAAATAACGCTTTATTTATCAATCAAGGTTAGCTGGTATCTGCTAACTTTGATTGATAAAGCGAGATAAACACGTAATTTTCTCACTTTGTTTTATCAGACGAAAATCAATAACCTATTTGGCTTTTTCCCAAACATTGTCTGTTTGTCAGCACCCTGAAGCTAACCTCATGTGAATATAAAAATAAATATTAAATCAATAATTCTTTCATCAAATAACTTTTGTATAATCAGGTTAATTAGCACTTTCATTTATTATTTATCATATAGATACATGATACATAAATAACTAAAGGATGATGAAAATGTATTACGGCTTTGACATGGGCGGGACAAAAATTGAACTTGCCGTCTTTGATAACGAATTAAATCAGGTCTGGCAAAAGCGTGTTCCTACACCCAAAGATGACTACCAAACGCTCTTAAATACATTTCTTGAGCTCACACGAGAAGCAGATGAAAAATTTAACTGCCAAGGAAAAGTGGGTGTTGGCGTTCCGGGTATCGTAAACCACGTTGAAGGAACCGTATTTACAACCAATGTCCCTACTGCACAATACAAACCTTTAATTCATGATCTTGCTAATATATTACAGCGCCCAGTAAAAGTAGAAAATGATGCAAATTGCTTTGCATTATCAGAAGCTTGGGACCCTGATTTCAAACGCTACCCTACCGTTCTTGGCTTAATTTTAGGGACTGGTGTGGGCGGTGGGTTCATTATAAATGGTAAAGTTTTATCCGGTAAAAATGGAATTGCAGGGGAAATAGGCCACATGAACCTCAGCGTTCGTGGAACCAAGCTATTAGGGGAAAAAGTTCCTGAAATAACTTGTGGCTGTGGCCAAACAGCTTGCTTTGAAACCTATCTATCCGGCCCGGGCTTTGAGCGTATTTATTCTTCATTCAACAATGAAAAACGTTCGGCTATCGAAATTATTGAGCTATATAAACAAGGTGATATTCAAGCAAAAGAGCATGTTAACCGCTATATGTCATTACTTGCGATGTTTATGGGGCAAATTGTCACTGTTTTTGACCCCGACTTAGTGGTTATTGGTGGAGGGTTATCACAGTTTGAAGAGATCTATAAACAACTACCAGAAGTACTTCCACAATACCTATATGGTATAGCAACATTACCTGCAATCGAAAAAGCACGTTATGGTGACTCTGGAGGCGCACGAGGTGCGGCATTCCTGAACTTGATAGACTAATCTTACTTTTTTGCGCTTCATAATAGTTTTCATCCATGAAGCGCGAATTTATCACTTTAATCTTATTAATCCCCCCCATTTTGTACTTTAAACACGCTTATTATAGTTGAGAATGATTATCATCAACTTGATTATTAATGGTAAAATCCTATCTCATTAATGTCTTACTATTATCGATAAGACTTTAGGAATAACTTCACCAAATAAAGCTGGATAAACAACCAGTACTATAAGAGACTTCAAAAAATTAAAAGTGCTTATAGACTAGTCTGATACTGCTATTAATTAAAAAATATATTATTAAGCTAAATAATTTTATGGTGATAAATTAAACAAACGTTCCTTTTCACGTAAGCTCAATAATGCATTAATAATAAAGAGAAAACCCTATGAGTTTGTTTTTCCATAACAGTTTGATGTTCCCGACAATTATCTTTAGTGGTTTGCTAATCATTGTTCTATTTTATTGGTTATGTGCCGCTTTTGGCTTATTGGATATCGACGTATTTAATCTTGATACCGAATTTGATGCTGGCATTGATGCAACAGGTTTCGCGGGTTGGCTAACCAAGCTTGGCTTAGCAGGGATCCCTGTCACCATTATTGTCACGTTATTTACTCTTTTTGGTTGGATAATCAGTTATTTCAGCGTACATATCTTTATTCGCTTCATTGATACTGATTTATTACGTTATCTCGTCAGCTTCGCCGTTTTTGCGATCACCCTATTTATCTCTCTTCATTTAACCGCTTTGTGCTTAAAACCTGTGCGCAAAAAATTGGTGAGCCTTAATAAACCCAAAACAGTACAACAACTTATCGGTAAATACGCCACAGTACGTTCAGGAACGGTGAGTGAACAAAATGGCGAAGCGCTATTAGAAGATGGCGGAGCCGGGTTAATTTTACAAATACGCGCCCCATCCTCCGAACAGTTAAAACGCGGTGATCGTGTTGTTATTATTAGCTATGACGCAGCATCGCACAGTTACCAAGTTGTCAGTGAAAATGAGTTTCGCCACGGATAACTTCGCTTTTTAAAATAAATATCTTGCTTGCATAATCGAAATGACGTCATCGTCAGAACCAATGGAGAATTAATATGGACTTGGCTGCACTAATGCCCTTTTTAACAATTATCGGGGGGATCATCCTAGTTATTTTAGGGTTCTTTGGGTTATTCAAAGCCTTCTATATCAAAGTTCCACAAGGTACTGCTTTGATTGTCAATGACATGTCATCACAGCCTAAAGTGCATTTTACAGGGGCATTAGTTTACCCTGTCATCTACAAAAAAGAATTCATGCGTATCTCTTTGCTAACACTTGAAGTTGATCGCCGCGGTAAAGATGGCTTGATTTGTCATGATAACTTACGTGCTGATATCACTGTTGCTTTCTATTTGCGAGTGAATGAAACGACAGAAGATGTGCTGAAAGTTGCAAAAGCTATCGGTGTTGACCGTGCATCAGACCATCAAGCGGTCAGTACATTATTCAGTGCAAAATTCTCTGAAGCCTTAAAAACAGTCGGTAAGCAACTGGATTTAGCCACTTTATTTGAAAACCGACAAGACTTCCGTGATCGCATTGTTGATGTGATAGGAAAAGACCTTAACGGCTATGCACTTGAAGATGTGGCGATTGATTACCTAGAACAAACACCAAAATCAGCCTTAGACCCAAACAATATCTTTGACTCCGAAGGTATTCGTAAAATTACTGAAATCACCGCGATCCACAATATTGAGACCAACCAAAAAGAGCGTGATCAAGAGCTCGCAATTCAAAAGAAAAACGTTGAAACCCGCGAAGCAAGTTTAGCCTTAGAGCGCCAACAAGCCGATGCCGAAGCTCGCCAAAAACGTGAAATTGATAATATTCGTGCACGTGAACAAGCTGAAACCTTACGTGTTCAAGAAGAAGAGCGCCTTAAAGCAGAGCAAGCGCGTATTCAAACCCAGCAAGAAATTGAAATCCGTGAAGAAAACCGCATGCGCGAAGTTGAAGTTGCTCAACAAAACCGTACTCGTGCAGTCGCCATCGAAGAAGAACGCGTGAGCCGCGCACGTGAGCTCGAAATTGTTGCCCGTGAAAGAGAAGTTGAATTACAACGTATAGAAAAAGAAAAAGCACTCGAAGAAGAACGCAAAAATATCTCCAATGTTATACGTGAGCGTGTAGCCGTTGAAAAAACCGTGGCACAAGAAGAAGAACGCATCAAAGAAGTTCGTGAAGTCTCTGAAGCTGAACGCATGCGCCAAGTCACCGTGATTAACGCACAGGCAGAAGCAGAAGAGTCGCTAGTTCGCCAAGTGAAAAAAGCCGAAGCTGATGAAGCCAGTGCTAAACACCGTGCAGAAGAAATAAGCACCATGGCACAAGCAGAACTCGAAGCATCGGCAAAGCAAGCTGAAGCCAAAAAGCGCTTAGCTGAAGGGGTTGAAGCCGAACACGCGGCATTAGGTTTAGCAGAAGCTCGAGTTCGCCAAGCAACTGCAGAGGCAGAAGAAAAAGAAGGTCTTGTTCTTGCCAATATTACGGCTGAGAAACTGTTAGCAGAAGCACGTGGGCTGAAAGAAAAAGGCTTAACGGAAGCCCAGGTTATGGAAGCTAAAGCTAAAGCAGAGCAACAACAAGGGTTTGCTGAAGCAAAAATCCTTGAAGAGAAATTAGCAGCCCAAGCTCGTGGTGAAGAACAACAAGCAAATGCTAAAGAAAAACTAGGCTTAGCTGACGCGAAAGTACTGGAAGAAAAACTGGCAGCACAAGCTCGAGGTGAAGGACAATTAGGTTCAGCGCAAGCAGAAGTTATCCGCCAACGCTTGAAAGCTGAAGCCGATGGTTTAACCGACAAATTTAAATCAATGGATCACCTCAGCGATACTGCACGTTCACATGAAGAGTTTCGTATGCGCCTTGAGAAAGAGTTCGAACAATCCATGGCCTCTATCGACGCAAATAAAGAAATTGCCCGCGAGCAAGCTGATGTATTGGCTGCAGCTCTTAGCAAAACCAATATTGAAATTGTGGGCGGCGACGGCAGCTTCTTCAACACCTTCTCTAAAGCACTAAGCCTCGGTAAAGCGGTTGATGGCTTTATGGATAAAAGCAGTTTCGCAAAAGAAAATGTCGAGAAGCTCATAAATCGTAGCAAAGAAGACAAAAAAATTGATATTGCCGCATTATTGAAAAACCCAGAAGTTCAAGACCTTATCAACGGTTTTATGGCAGCTAAAGGGGCTAATCAGCCAGCAAAAACAGTCATGTCAAAACCGATTCCACCGACGGATGACCAGCTGTAAACCTTTAGCACATTGGGGTAGTGAACCTACCCCCCTATTGTTCTTCATTATTTGTTTTCCATTTTTATTGTCTTAGTTAAGGGAATTCGCTGCGCAATGTCAGATATTCAGGATACGGATCGCGAACAAGAAATACTCGATAGCGCTGTTGCAGAAGGCGGTGCTTATGAAATATTACGCAAACGCCTGACCGACCAAGGGCAACAGCTGCATCAAAAAGCCGCACAACTCAATGAAATGCGGTTGGATGAATTTGGTCAAAGCCAAATGGATATTATTGGTCGTATTCGCATTCGTACTGAAAATAATTGCCAAGCAAGGGACATTGTCCGCGTCGGTGAATGGCTCTTATTCGGTTATAACGTATTCCTCGGCCTAAAAAAAGAAACGCACCTCGAAGATGTATTTTCACTATATCGGTTAATTGAAAACGACAATGAGTTTGATGTTGAAGCAGTCCCTTATGAAGATACCTTCTTGAGTGATAATCGCTTTGTTCAAGATTTTACTGAACTCTATACCTATTATAAGAACACACAGTTACTGCAACTTGTTGAACGGGACGGCAAACTTCTTGCTAGTTTTCAAATTGGCGATCGCATCACGGACGTGCGAGTTTTTCGCTGGTCAATCTCCAGCGACAAACGCAAAATTGAGTATATTGATAACCGGGGTGAACGCGATATCGCCCTCCCACCAGCCTATGATTTTGAATGGCAAAAAACCACACGGGAAGACACGGTTAACGGCCGATACCCTCACATCAATATTCTTGACACTGTATTCATAGAAACTATTGGCGGTGATTTAACCATCAAGTGTGAAAATAACACTGAAGATGGTTTGGGGATTTACCAAGAAGCTGTTCTTGATAAAAACCAATCTTTAGATGACGCACAAATTGAATATGCACAAACTGGCAGTTTAATTATCTTAAAAGTTTTACCCTATCGAGAAGAAACTTGGCGTTACTTGGTTTACAACACGCTGTCTCAATCTGTACAACGCATTGATGCCATTGGGCAAGCATGTGTCCAGCTACCAGAAGACCACGGTATTATTTTCCCTGGCGGCTACTACTTACAAAATGGTGACTATAAAACGTTTGAGCAGTCTATGGATGGAATGCGTTTTCGCCGTTTGCGTCGTTCTCCAAATGGAGAAGATGTCCTATATGTTTTCTATTCACCAAATCAGGGTCGTATTGCTCTATTCAATTACAATTTAATTGAACGAACACTTTCAGTTCCGCTTATTGGCCATGGCTATGCCATGCTTGAAGACGGAAAAATGGTATTATTTGAAGGTGAAGGCGAAGAAGCGACTCGCGTTCATCCTATGCAAGTTTGGCAGACCCCATTTTACTCAGAAGAATTTGCCGACCAACAGCCGACTCGTAGCGGTTTTTTAGGGCGTATCGGCAATGCAGATTTAGTTCGAGGTATTTCTGAAATATTACATGTTTCCAAAGAAATAGAAGGCAGCCAAATTTCTATCGCTCGCTACGAACAGCTCAGCCAACAAGCAAAAAATTTACTGGATATTTATTACTGGTTTGGTGATGAACAATGCCTTGGTATTGGCAAATTGCTCAAAGAAATCACCCAAACAAGTGAACTTGTCCTTGATGAATATGAGAAGGTCGAAAGCATACGGCAGCAATCAGCTAAATCAATGAATGAAGCCATCAGCCGCCAAAAATCACTACTTTCACTAACGTTGCCTGAAAGTTGGGCTGATATTCAACAATTTGTTGATGGCTTAAATGCCCTGAGTGCTCAACGCGGGCACTTGATTTCACTGCGCGAATTTCGCTATATGGATTTAGAAAAGCTTAGCGAAATGGAAAGTGAAATAGAGAAAAATCAACAATATGTATCGCAAGAAACCGCTGTTTTCCTGGCTAGCGATAAAGCATTACAGCCCTTTAAAACACAATTAACTGTTTTCGAAGAACAAATAGAAAAAGCCCAAAACAGTGCTCAGTTAGACATTCCCATGAAGGATATGGAAAAAATGTCTACTGATTTAGATATGCTATCAAACTTAATGGCTTCACTGAGTTTCAACGATGTCACACAACAAACCCACATTATTGATGCTATTTCGCAAATCTATGCTCAGCTAAACCAATCTAGAGCTCGTTTACAACAAAAACGAAAATCACAAAGCAGTGTGGAAACCGTCGCTCAATTTGGCGCACAATTCCGGCTGTTCAGCCAAGGCATTACCAATGCCCTGTCTCTTGCCACTGATCCTGAACGTTGCGATGATCAGTTATCAAGATTGCTTGTTCAGTTAGAAGAACTCGAAAGCCAATTTAGCAATCATGATGAATTTCTTGATGATATCTTGGCTAAGCGGGAAGAATTACTCGAAACCTTTGAATCACATAAACAAGTTCTTATTGATGACCGCCAACGCCGCGCCCAAAATTTAGTTACTGCAGCAGATCGCCTACTAGACAGCCTGCAACGACGAACAACTCGTTTACAGTCTCAAGATGAGCTCAATGCCTTCTTCGCCTCAGACCCTCTAGCGCTTAAAACACGTGAAATAATTGAAAAATTAAGGGAAATTAACGATAACGTTAAAGCTGATGATATTGATGCACGTTTGAAATCCTCTCGGGACCAAGCCATTCGAGTTTTGCGTGATAAAACAGATATTTTTGAAGATGGTGGGAATGTCATTAAGCTCGGTCGTCACCGGTTCAGCGTAAACACTCAAGAGCTTGATCTCACTATTTTACCAAAAAATGAACAACTATGGGTTTATCTCACTGGAACAGATTTCCAAGAACCCATAGAAAATGAACAACTATCACAACTCAAACCTTATTGGAGTGCCTCATTAGAGTCTGAATCTAATACGGTTTACCGCGCAGAATACCTTGCTTATTCAATTATCTATGCCGCAACAAAACGCCAAGAAGGGCTAGATTTTGATATCCTAAAAAATGCATTAACATCAACGGAAAAACTTGAAAAAATTGTCCGTGATTTTGCGAGCCCACGCTATAAAGAAGGCTATGAAAAAGGCATTCATGACCACGATGCTGTTGCTTTACTGAAAAAACTACTGCCAATCGGTGAAAGTGCAGATTTATTACGGTATAGCCCGACAGCCCGTGCTATCGCAGCTATTTATTGGGAGCAAGTACAAAACGACGATTTCCCCGCTTTATGGCCTGAACGTGCAAGAACAGCCATGAATATTCACCAATTATTCCATAATGACAATGCACTTCTTGACCTACAAGCCGAAATCGAAGCTGGGATTAGCTTATTTTTACAAAATAACCCCATTCAATGCCAAGCTTATGAGCAAACCCAAGCCGCTGAATACCTTAGTTTTGTATTAGCAAGAACTCCGATAGAGCTCGTCTATAGCAAGTACGCAAGGGAGTTAGTTTTAGCGCTCCAGAGCCGCTTAGAAGAAGCCCATATGTGGGGTGATTTTAATCGCTCACAACAAAATTTAGGGGCTCGCTACGCCCAGCGCTGGTCATTAGTTCAAAACTGGCTACAAGGGCTGTGCTCAATCCCTGAATTTGCTCACCTTGTTCCATACATACCGGGTGCTATTGCCATTATTATCTTAGATAAAGTAGCTTCCGCTCGCTTTAGTGAAGCAGACCTTTACTTTAAGGTTAGCGGGTTGCTCGGTGAACACCCGACCATTGAAAACCAAACTCTAGCACTGAGTTTAGATAACTACTTCAGTCGTATGCGTGGTCAAAGGAAGCGATTCATTCCCGAATTCCGCCAGTATCAAACTCTGCGCCAACAAATTGTGACTGAAGAACGTAGCCGTTTAAAACTGCATGAATACAAAGCAAAGCCACTAAGCTCTTTTGTACGTAACAAACTGATAAACGACGTCTATTTGCCTATCATTGGCGATAATATGGCAAAACAAATTGGGGCTTTAGGGGAAGGTAAACGCACTGACCTCATGGGGCTGCTATTAATGATTTCACCGCCCGGATACGGTAAAACCACTTTAATGGAATATGTCGCTGACCGTTTAGGGCTAATTTTTATGAAGGTCAACGGCCCAGCTCTTGGCCATGATGTACTTTCTCTTGATCCTGAACAAGCACCTAACGCAACCGCAAGACAGGAACTAGAAAAACTCAATCTAGCTTTAGAAATGGGTAATAATGTGATGCTATACGTTGATGATATTCAGCATACACACCCTGAGTTTTTGCAAAAATTTATCTCCTTATGTGATGGAACACGGCGTATTGAAGGAGTTTGGAAGGGCAAAACCAAAACATATGACATGCGGGGTAAAAAATTCTGTGTCGTTATGGCAGGTAACCCTTATACCGAGTCTGGAGAAGTTTTCCGAATCCCTGACATGCTTGCAAACCGCGCTGATATTTATAACCTTGGTGAGGTGCTAGGGGGTATGGATGAAGCATTTGCTTTGAGCTATATCGAAAACAGCCTGACATCAAACCCTGTATTAGCCCCTCTTGCATTACGAGATCTGAACGACCTGTACTTATTTGTCGATAAAGCGATGGGCAAATCTGTCTCTACCAATACCTTAAGTTACCCATACTCTGATGCAGAAATTAATGAAATCACCTCGGTAATCAGCAAGTTAATTAAGTTACGGGATGTTGTATTGAAAGTGAATCAACACTATATCGCTAGCGCAGCGCAATCCGATAAGTACCGGACAGAGCCTGCATTTCGCTTGCAAGGTAGTTACCGTAATATGAATAAACTCAGCGAAAAAGTCTCTTCAGTGATGAATAATAATGAACTTGAAAGATTACTCGATGACCACTACTTGGGTGAAGCACAGCTGCTCACAACGGGTGCAGAAGAAAACCTACTCAAACTCGCTGAACTGCGTGGTACATTAACAGAAAAAGATTCTGCACGTTGGCAACAAATCAAGAAAGACTTTATGCGTAACAAATCATTAGGTGGAGATAATGCAGATATTGGTGATCGGGTTGTTGGCCAGCTAGCGTCACTCGTTGAAAGTGTTCAAGCACTTGGCAACCACTAATGAGCTATTTATCAGGGTATCCTCGCGTTAAGTTATTAACCTCAATTGTTGCAATTTTTATTATTGTTCAATCGGTTAATAGCTTAACTGCTGGCGGTTTAACCCAATTTGGGCTAGTTCCACGTACAGAATGGGGCTTGCTCGGTATCTTCTTCGCTCCATTTATTCATGGAAGCTGGGAGCATCTACTCAGCAATTTGCCCCCATTTATCATCTTAAGCGCATTATTGCTTCATCGCACCATCAAAGCTTACATATTGGCATCACTGTTTATCATTATTGTTGGTGGGTTAGCAGTTTGGCTCATTGGTAGGAATGCAGTTCACATCGGCGCAAGCGGGTGGGTTTTTGGTTTATGGGGGTTGCTAATTGCTCAAGGCTTCTTCCGGCGAAAATGGGGTGATATCGCTATCGCATTATTAGTACTGTTCTATTTTGGCACAATGGCTAGCGGCTTATTACCTACTCACTTATACATCTCAACTGAATCACATATAGCGGGGGCTATTGCAGGGGCTATCTATGCATGGCTGAGTCATCGTTACCATCAAAAAACCAATAATCGCTCACCTTAAATTAGCACCATCACAATTATGACTCACTTTTTATGCTTTATTTAAATTTATGTATCTTTTTATGTGATCGTGGTTCACATATTAACAATTAACTATAAATTAACCATTTATTAACATTGCAATAATGATAGTCTCGAAAAATAATAACAACATGGGACTCAATAAATGAAAAAACACCTCATCTCAATCGCTATTGTTCTAAGTTTAAGCTCCTTATCACTGTCATCATTTTCTCAATCAACTCAAATTAAAATTGAACGAGATAATTATGGCGTCCCTCATATTTATGCCAATGATACTTATAGCCTGTTCTATGGGTACGGCTATGCTGTGGCACAGGACCGATTATTCCAAATGGAAATGGCCAAACGCAGTACCCAAGGTACTGTTTCTGAAGTATTAGGTAAGGATTATATTTCTTTTGATAAAGAAATCAGAAACAACTATTGGCCTGATTCTATCCATAAACAAATCAATCAGTTACCCTCCCAAGAACAAGATATTTTAAGAGGGTATGCAGATGGTATGAATGCATGGATTAAACAAATCAATACTAAGCCAGATGACTTAATGCCAAAACAGTTCATTGACTATGATTTTTTGCCATCCCAATGGACGAGTTTTGATGTTGCTATGATTATGGTCGGTACAATGGCAAACCGCTTTTCCGATATGAATAGTGAAATTGATAACCTAGCATTACTCACTGCGCTTAAAGATAAGTATGGTGAACAATTGGGAGTAGAGTTCTTTAACCAAATTAATTGGCTTAATAATCCCAATGCGCCAACAACAATATCATCAGAAGAGTTCACCTATTCAGATTCACAAAAAACAAAAAATACATCTCAGTTGAATCAAATTAGTGATTACCGACTTACTGCTCCCATGTTTGAACGCACAGCCAAAGATACAACTGGAAAAGTCATTGCACTTTCTTCTCAAGAAAATAATGCGTTAATCGCTAAGCAATATGAACAAAGTGGTGCGAATGGGCTAGCTGGCTATCCAACCACCAGCAATGTTTGGCTTGTTGGAAAAACAAAAGCTTCTGGCGCAAAAGCCATTTTACTTAATGGCCCACAGTTTGGTTGGTTTAACCCAGCCTATACATACGGTATCGGCTTACATGGGGCAGGGTTTAATATTGTCGGAAATACACCGTTTGCTTATCCCGCGATTTTATTCGGCCATAATGGACATATATCTTGGGGTTCTACCGCTGGGTTTGGTGACGGCGTTGATATATTTGCAGAACAAGTTTCACCTGAAGACCCAAATAGCTACCTCCACCAAGGGCAGTGGAAGAAAATGCTTTCTCGCCAAGAGACATTGAATGTAAAAGGTGAACAACCCATTACTTTTGAAATATACCGTACTGTGCACGGTAATGTGGTTAAACGGGATAAGACAACTCACACCGCCTACAGCAAAGCTCGCGCATGGGATGGCAAGGAGCTTACATCCTTAATGGCTTGGGTAAAGCAAGGACAAGCGCAAAACTGGCAGCAATGGCTAGACCAAGCACAAAACCAAGCACTGACGATCAATTGGTATTATGCAGATAAAGACGGAAACATTGGCTATGTCCATACCGGACACTACCCCGATCGCCAAATAAACCATGATCCTCGTTTACCAGTATCAGGCACGGGAGAATGGGACTGGAAAGGTATACAACCTTTTGCTAATAATCCAAAAGTGTATAACCCCAAATCAGGTTATATCGCCAACTGGAATAACTCTCCAGCTAAAAATTACCCCGCTAGCGACTTATTTGCCTTCTTATGGGGCAGTGCAGATAGGGTGAAAGAAATCGATAACCGCATTGAAGCCTATGATAAGTTAACGGCTGATGATATGTGGGCGATTTTACAGCAAACTAGCCGTGTCGACCTTAATCATCGCTTATTTACACCATTTCTAACTCAAGCGACACAAGGTTTGCCATCAAATGACAATAGCGTCAAATTAGTGTCCATGCTCCAGCAATGGGATGGCATAAACCAGTTATCAAGTGATGGAAAACATTATATTCACCCAGGGTCTGCTATCCTCGATATCTGGTTAAAAGAAATGCTTAAAGCCACCCTAGGCCAAACCGTCCCTGCACCATTTGATAAATGGTACCTAGCGAGTGGTTATGAGACGACGCAAGAAGGCCCAACAGGGTCATTAAATATCAGTACAGGTGCAAAATTACTGTATGAATCTCTCTTAGAAGATAAATCCCCCATATCTCAGTCTATCGATTTATTTTCAGGACAACCGCAGAATGATGTTATTAGAAAGGCTTTGAATACGACTTACCAAAAAATGATAGAAAAATACGGTGATAACCCGACTAATTGGCAAACACCAGCCACGGCATTAACCTTCCGTGAAAATAATTTTTTTGGTATACCACAAGCCTTACCTCAAGAAAATTTCCATCAAAATGAATACCATAATCGGGGAACTGAAAACGACTTAATCGTGTTTACCGAAGAAGGGGTGAGCGCATGGGACGTTGTAGCTCCAGGGCAAAGTGGCTTTATTTCCCCGCAAGGAAAACCTTCGCCTCACTATCAAGATCAACTTTCTTTATATCAGCAATTTGGTAAGAAACCGTTATGGCTTAACAACGAAGAGCTGGCGCCATATATTGAGTCAACTGAAACACTAATAATTGAGAGATAATACTATTATTAAGCTAAATACCAAGGTGTCTCGGTATTTAGCTTTTAACCTTCACACGATACACACAGCGCCCAGCACCATTTAGTAAGTACTGTTCGCGTTCAATGCTACCATTATCACCCACAATCTCACTGAACAACGCCAATTCCGACCGACAAAAGTTTTGGCAAGCAGTGGCTGCTGCACAAATTGGACAATGGTTTTCGATAAACAACCAACTGTCACCATCTTGCTCAACCTTCGCCATATACCCTTCTTCGCTACGCACTTCAGCCAATGCTTCAAGCCGCTCAGCTAATGGTAAATTTTTACAACGGGCAAAATATTTTTCTCTGCTTTCCGTTTCCCTTTGGTTAATCAGCTTTTCTAGTCCTTCATCTCCAAAAATAGTACGAACGGAATCAATCAATTGCAGAGCAAGTTGCGCGTGAGTATCAGGAAAGCGTTGATGCCCCAACTCCGTTAATACCCAATTTTGTCGAGGACGTCCTGCCCCTGTTTGCGATAAGCACTGCGCCCCCTCTACTAACCCTAATGACGTCAGTTTTTGGATGTGCTGCCTTGCAGCTTCTCCGGTCATATTTAAATCATTTGCGATCACAGCGGTAGAAATTGGCCCTTTAGTTTTGATACAAAAAAGAACCTTATCCACGGCCTGTGTCAAATTTAAATTATCAAAGTAATTACTTGCATTAATCATTATGCGACTCTATTATCCAAGCTATTACTTGGATAATACCTCTTTTTCTACTATTCCGTCTAGCGGGTCTCTCTATGAGCAATGAAACATCAACCATACCTCAAGCCAAATGGGCTGATTTACTCAGTGGCACTAATGCATTACTCACTATTGCCCTAACTGGAGGTGTTGCACTACATGCTATCAATATTTATATCGTAACAACCATATTGCCTAGTGTCGTTAACGATATTGGTGGTCTCGAATATTACGCATGGAATACCACTTTATTTGTAGCAACATCCATTGTCGGTTCAGCCCTTTCCAGTAAAGTATTAGACCGTTTTGGGCCTAAATATTCTTATTTATTCGCACTCATTCTCTTTTCTTTGGGGTCTATTTGGTGTGCAGCGTCCCCATCAATGCTGGTATTACTTGGTGGTAGAGCATTGCAAGGGCTGGGGGGTGGTATTCTATTTGCTCTTAGCTATGCATTGATCCGCATTGTCTTTACCGAAAACTTATGGTCCCGAGCAATGGGAGTTGTTTCGGGTATGTGGGGAATAGCAACACTCTGTGGCCCTGCAATTGGGGGGATTTTTGCAGAAAGTGGCCACTGGCGTTGGGCATTTTGGGCTTTACTGCCTGTCGCTGTTTTTCTCGCACTCATTGTCATCAATCAACTTCCTAAAAAGCAAACTCAAGCACCAAAAAACAGCAAAGTTCCATTCCTAGCGATTTCTTTGTTAGTGATATCCGTTCTTGCTATTTCAATTGGAAGTTTGTCTGAAAGTTTATTCATAAACCTTATTGGTTTGTTAATTGGTCTAGCCATACTGCTGACTATTGCCTTACTCGATGGCAAAAATGACAGACGCTTATTACCAACTGGATCCTATTCACTCAAAAGCCCACTTGGCGTCATATTTTTAACCATGTGTTTGTTAGTTGGAGGCATGACAACAGAAATTTATGTCCCTTATTTCTTACAAACCATCCATCAGTTTTCTCCACTCACTGCGGGTTATTTAACCGCAATAATGGCCGCAGGTTGGACCATCGGAGCGCTCTTTAGTGCCAATAAAACGGGGGCGATTGTTATCCGAATTATTCGAATAGGGCCGGTCATCATATTGATGTCTTTAATTGTTCTTGCTGTTTTAACGCATAATCAACAGCTTATTGAATCATGGCCACTGTTCGTTATTTATCTCATCGCCATGGCAGGGGTGGGTCTAGGAATTGGTGTGTGTTGGCCTCATCTGGTATTGCGTGTTTTTAAAAATGCGCCAGAGGGAGAGGAAAACCTCGCATCCTCTTCCATTATTACCATTCAATTGTATGCAACCGCGCTATCTGCCGCCTTAGTGGGAGTCGTCGTCAATAATAGCGGGCTAATTAACCCTGGGGGGATTGCGGGAGCACAGCAAGCTTCAATCTGGTTATTCGCCCTATTTGCTATTAGCCCATTACTCGCAACGGTATTAATCCGCAAAATCAGATAAAAAAGAGCAAAAGGGAGCCAAAGCTCCCTCTTTAATGAAAAATCAATCTAATGAGTTCGTTAATACCTTTTGGGAGCGTAAAAAATAAGGCAGAACAATAATACTGATCAGCAGAACAAAAATAGTTGCTACCATCACCCCTAAGAAAGCATGGTCAAAGGCAATATTGGCCTGATTTATCAACGCAAATGCATTATTGGCTGGCAGTGATTCAGAAACTAATAAGGCCTCATCAATACTGTCATAAACTTTATCACTGACAGTTATACCTTCAGGCAGTGAAAGTTTTAACGTATAGATAGCACTCATTAGTCCCCCCATAAACGTTACGCCTAAAACGCTGCCAATTTCATAAGCGATTTCTTCAATTGATGCCGCCATACCTGCTTTTTCATCGGGGGCATTTAACATCACCGTGGTCGAAGCCGTTGTAAAAATAGCACCCAAACCAAAACCTATCAAAAAGAGGAATGAAAGTAACAGAATACCTGTCGAGGTTTGGTACACCATCGTTAAACCAACAACACCAATTAACGTACAAGTAAACCCAAAAACAGTGAGTTTTACCTCACCAAATTTATGAAGGTACATACCTGCCAATGGCGCAGCTATCACCGAAGCCAATGGAATTGGAATGATATATAACGCTGCCTCAAACGGGGTATAACCCAAAACCAGCTGTAGACGTTGACTTAGTAATAACTCGACACCAACAATAACTACAATGGATAAAACCGCCATCATCAGCCCTGCATTGAATTTAGGGTGCTTTAATAACGTAAAATCAATCATTGGTGATGTGGATTTAACTTGTCGATTTCTAAATACCACCAAAAAGAAAACCCCAATAACACCCGAAACCAATACCGCTGGCCAATCGGTATAAGGTTTACCGAGCTCCTTCAACGCATAAATAACACCAATTAGACCAATTAATACTAAAATAGAACCTAGAATGTCGATTTTTTTATCGCTGTTACCACCACATTTAGGGATCAAATAACACGCAAACGGAATAACCAATAAAACGACCGGCACATTAATGAGAAAAACAGAGCCCCACCAAAAGTGGTTAAGTAAGATACCGCCGATCAAAGGGCCAATAGCCGCGCCACCTGAAGCAACTGCCGACCATATTCCAATAGCGAGAGCTCTTTCTTTCGGGTCTAAAAAAACATGTCTTACAATCGCAAGGGTGGCAGGCATACTTACTGCAGCACCTACAGCCAAAAAGCCACGAGACAAAATTAAACTGGTTGCTGTTGGTGAAAAAGCTGCACACAACGAAGCTAAACCAAATAATGGTAACCCCAACAAAAACATTTGCTTGTGACCGACTTTATCACTTAGCATCCCTGCCGCAGGTAATAAACCAGCGACCACCAGTGGGTAAGCATTCATTATCCACAGTTTTTCAGATGACGTAGCGCCTAAATCATGGGTTAATTTAGGTAAAGCGGTATACAGTACAGTGACATCAATAACGATAAGAAATAGTACACTTGAAACTAATAGAAGCACTATCCAGCGCTTATAATCGGTTAACATAAAATTCTCTCAATGAGTTTATTTGATCATGATTTCTGTGCTGATCGTGCTACAATATAAATCCATACGTACGTATTGAAAAGAGGTTTTTCTAAATGGGACGTCAACGAACAATCGATAGAGAAAAATTACTTGATGCTGCTGAAGACATTGTTCTACAGCAAGGCGCTACAGCGCTCACTATCGACGCAGTCGCCAAAGCAATGGGGATTTCCAAAGGCGGTGTTCAGTACTGTTTTGGCAATAAAGATGCCTTAATCGATGCAATGTTTGAGCGTTGGGGCCAGTCCTATGATGAAATTTTCAATCAAACAATTGAACAAGATAACTCCCCTGAAGGGCAAATTTTTGCGCATATGCAAGCGACCCACCAGCACGACAAAGTCTCGATGGCAAAAGGCGCTTCTTTAATGGCATCCTTATTACAAACCCCTGAATATCTGGAAAGTACGCGTATTTGGTACCGTGAACGGCTTGCTAAGTTAGACACCTCAACAGAAAAAGGTAAACAGGCCAGAATTGTTTTTCTAGCCACTGAAGGCGCTTTTATGCTGCGCTATATGGGATTCATGGAAATTGATGATAATGAATGGCAATCTATATTTAGTGATTTAGAAAATTTATTAAAAAGGTAGACTTAGTCTCTTTTTTTGATATCGATAATAACTCCACTCCAATAAACTAAAAATAAGAAATAAAATGGAGATGATTTAAAATGAAAGTAAATGAATTAAAATTACTTATAGAGACAAATAAAAACAATAATTTTATTAATAATAAGAAACCATTTATCTATAATATAAAAGAAAAGCCCATTAACACTGACTGTGTAGCTTAATTAAAGAAGAAGTTTGAAGAGTTAGATAGAAAAACAAACAGTTTTAAAAAAACACAACCGAATAAACCACAAAACCATATAAAAAAAGAATTATTAGAATACGACAATTACGCTTTTGGAAATGATTTGACGAAAAAAAACCTTTACTTTATTTACAGTTCACCAGACTCAAAAAAAATAGAGCTAATACACAATCATAATGAGAACAAAATAAATAGTGACAATGCAATTTTTATCAATATGTTTAGTTTATTAAAAAATGAAACTGATGGTTCCATATATAAAATACATGACTTCATCATTAAAATTGCAAATAAAAATAAAGAATTATCAACAAATCATAGCCAATTTACTCATATCATAACCTTAGAAAATGGGAGGGATGTATTAATAGAAAAATATAAAAAACAAAGTAAATATTCATGTTATTAAAAATAAAAGATAAACCCGGAAAATGTAGATTTCCGGGCTATTTTTATTATCTATATTACGAATTTATTTTTCTAAGGTGCTTATATATGGTCGCTGAGCTAATCCCTAATTCGACAGACACAATTTTATGCGCAGCAGAAAATTCAAACATACCACAGTCATGGAGTTCTTTAATGATTTCAAAGTTTTTATTTTTACTTGGAATGTTTTTATTTAAATAGATCGTATTTTTAATGGGTTCAAGATGATCCATAATTAATTTATTAACATCTTGCGAAAAGTTTTCATTTTTAGAATTGTTCCCCCCGCCCATCAAATCAACCATCGCATTCATTGGCATATCTAATGCCCAATTCATACATACCATACCAATCGGCTGGTTATCTAAATTCACAATTAAGGTTGAAGAAGAGCGAAATGGACGAATACTTTTAGTATTAAAATACACTTCCCAAGATGAATGATTCTTTTTAAAACCAGCCAATTTCTCAAGCGCAATATTCGTTGCAGGAGCTCCAAGTGTTCTCCCTGTTAGATGCCCATTAGCAATGTGGATCACAGAACTGTGTAAATCTTCAAAACTATGCAAAACAACTTCGCAATATGGCCCCAAAAACTCACCGAGACACTCAATCATAGGGGTGTATGACTGCAATAATTTTCGATCTTGCTCAGTAAAAACATAATTAATATTCATATCCATACTCAACAATCCACTTAGTAAATTCCCATAACTTTAATAAATTAGAGTAAATTTTTCAATACTTAATCCATAAAAATACACCTTAGTATAATTTTTTTATACTTAGTCAAAAAATTGACAATAATCACGGAAGGGAAAATATGATTGTGATTTAATCATCAGCGTCAAGATAACAACCAAAGGAACCAATAATGATTATTTCAACTGAAAATGCCCCTAAAGCCATCGGCCCTTATTCCCAAGCCCGAAAAGTTGGCAATAGCGTTTATATCTCGGGCTGCTGCCCTTTCCATCATGAAGATGGCTCTGTCGTTGGTGCCGACATCACCACACAAACAAATCAAGTCATGAAAAACCTAAAAGCCGTTGTTGAAGCCGCGGGATATTCTATGGATGACGTGGTCAAAACCACCTGCTTCATCAGTGATATGAATAATTTCGTTACCTTTAATGGTGTCTATCAATCCTATTTCTCTGAAGGTATCTACCCCGCTCGTTCCTGTGTAGAAGTTTCTCGCCTTCCAAAAGACGTATTAATAGAAGTTGAAGCGATCGTTTTGAAGCAATAAACGCTAAATATAATAATTAAGGCGGATTTATGAATAAGTGGATAAGACTCAGTTTTCTCATTCTTGGTGCTGGTACTATTTTTAAATTATCCAGTATGAAAGATGTTTTTTACGTTCCTATGCAGCAAGATTGGGGACTAACAAATGCCCAAATTGGCTTTGGTTTTACGGTTTACACTATTGTTCAAACCATTGGTCTATTCTCATCACTATATATTGCAGATAGATTCTCGAAAAAAATCCTTCTACCCGTAGGGTTAATTGGGGTTGGGCTTTGTGGTGCGTACTTATCCACTCTTCCGCCATTTACCGGTTATCTCATATCCTTTGCCGTCATGGCATTGTTTGCAGATGTTATTTATTGGCCAGTACTACTTAAAGCCGTGCGCTTACTCGGTGATAAAAAAGAACAAGGCCGCCTATTTGGTTTCCTTGAGGCTGGACGCGGTATTGTAGACGTAATTATTGCTTCCGGTGCATTGTATGTCTTTGTCCTGTTCGGTGAAGGCAAAGAAGGTATGCAAGCTGGGTTAATGTTCTACACCATTGTGACCGTGGTTATTGGGGTTATCACTTATTTCATCGTTAGCGATGATGACAAAAAAGTTGCAGACAATTCATCAGAGGCAAATAAGCAAGTTATTGAAGGGATAAAAAGTGTCATTAAATGTCCTAACTTATGGCTTGCATCGATGACTATTTTCTTTATCTATGCATCATATTGTGGATTAACTTACTTCATCCCATTCTTGAAAGATATCTATGCGTTACCCATTGCATTAGTGGGTGCCTACGGGATCATCAACCAATATGCTCTAAAAATGGTAGGAGGCCCTATTGGTGGTTTCTTATCGGACAAAGTATTTAAATCACCTACTAAGTTCTTACAGTTCACCTGCTTATTATCTGCCGTCGCAATGGGTTTATTCATGATGTTACCTCATGAAAATATGAATGTTTATCTCGGTATGGCGGCAACATTAGGCTTCGGAGCTATTATTTTTAGCCAGAGAGCTATTTTCTTCGCCCCGATGGAAGAAATTGGGACTAAACGTGAGTATGCAGGTTCTGCAATGGCATTTGCTTGTATTCTTGGTTATATGCCTGCGATGTTTGCTTACGCGATTTATGGCTCTTTCCTAGATAACTACCCTGGTATAACTGGCTATAACTTTGTTTTTGGCATGATGATCATGTTTAGCTTGTTAGGTTTCGTGACCGCTAAAATTTTAACTAAACGTATAAAACAACGCGAAATCAATGCAGCAACAGAAAATGAATAGAATTGACATTACAGGTGAAAAAATGAATAACATCGAAGCACAAAAAATTATTGATCGTATTGATTCAATGCCACTGTACCTCCACGCTTATGCCTTCCATTTAAACATGAGAAAAGAGCGTATTTTACCCGATGACTTATTAGAAATAGCGAAAAAGCATCATTTAACAGGCGCTAAGATTCATGTTGAAGATGGTGAAACTAAAGCCCTAAAAACCATGAGTGATGCACAACTAGAGGCTTTTGGACAAAAAGCAAAGGAATATAACCTCGATTTAAAAATTGAAACGAGTTCTTCTGCCGCCAATGCAATTGATGAAGCCGTACACATTGCACTAAAAACACGTGCTAGCTCTATTCGCTTTTACCCTCGCTACGAAGGGAATCTTCAAGATGTACTTAAGAAAGTCAAAGCTGATATCCAGTATATCAAAGAAACTCATGAGCACACGGGCCTGAAGTTTGTTATCGAGCAACATGAAGATCTAAAAAGCCATGAACTTAATCAATTAGTCGAAGACGCTGATTTCCCTAATTTTTCATTGCTGTTTGATTTCGGCAATATGTTCAATGCTAATGAACTACCGTTAGAAGCTTTTGATAAAATGAAAGGCAATATCACTCAGGTCCATATGAAAGATGCCGTTCGCCTTCCTGAAGGAAAAGGATTTGGTCACAAAGCGAGCCTTTCAGGTGAAGGCGAAGTACCTTTCAAAGAATTAGTTAAAAAACTAATTTGCTTGGGTGATGAAAAACCACAAGTCATATCCTTTGGCTTAGAAGAAGAAGTTGACTATTACGCACCTGCTTTTCGCTTTGATGATGAAGGGGATAACCCATGGATCCCATATCGTGGCGCAAGTGAAACGCCAATGCCAACAGAAGGGCTCGATGAGCGTTTAGAAAAAGAATTCAACGACGCTATGAACCAGCTTAAATTTGTGCAGAATATCGCGAATCAGCTAAAGCAAGAAGCACTCGCAGTCCTCAATAAATAACGACCCATGACCCAATAAAAAACCGGTACAGCAGCGTCTGTTGTACCGGTCATCTGTGGGCGGACAAAATAGTTGGGAACTGGGAGGGGTGGAAATGGAGTTTTTAAGGATTATTTAGGGAAGAGTGACAAAATAGATGGGAACTGGGTGTAGCGTCGTAAGCTAATACGAAAATTAAAAATGACAAAATAGTTTGGAACTAGATTTCACTTATCTGGTTAACTAATCTAGCTAACCTGCCGCTCAGCTTAGTACGATCCTATATCCAACTGATCATAATCCTTTCATCAGTATCCCAAATTAAATCCCCCTCCTAGACTGCCTCACCAACACTTTACAGTGATCCCGTATTTCCGGACAGGTGATTGATTTTTTTCGCTTGTACAGGTGTTAAGCCACAGTTATCTTGATGTGGACATTATGCATTGTAATAGCCCATTAACATGCGCTAAGAGCATAAATTAATATACAGTAACAAGCATTACGAGGTGCTAATGTTTGGAAAGCAGCCTCTTCCAACTACAATAATAAGTTAACTATCCTCCACCCACAAATAATTACAAATGACCCCTTTCCGCTATAACTCCGATCTCACCAGCGGCTCGCTACAAACCCGAGAGTGTCGCATTATTACTGGCTTGTTACTCCAAGAGCTTGATGAAGCTGCCTGGGATAAAGCCATGTATAAGGAAAATGTGCTTCAGAAACGCACGCAATCTACGGTAAGACGTATTTCTTCAGCGCTTAGAAAACGCCTAGAACACCTAAGCTCTGACTTTTGGGCTTTTGCGTTTTTATGTTAGGCATTGTCTGGCAACTGGAGGAAGTGTAATGACCATGAATGGTCACTGTGATTGACAGTATCTTGCTTAAACTTATCTGAACAATGGTAGAACTGGCTCATATTTATCCCCTCTATGATTGTTTATCTTTTTCACCATAAAAAGTATCAGGGGCTACTCAGGGCTACATAAAGATATTTATCTACTTTTACTGATTGATAAGTAGCATCAGTCCATCCGCAGGACTGGTGGTGCCGGCAAAATGCTGACCCAACACATGCGTATAGATTTGCGTGGTCTTAACATCGTTATGCCCTAAGAGTTCTTGCACAGTGCGAATATCACGCCCCGCTTGTAATAGATGCGTAGCAAACGAGTGACGAAATGTATGACAAGTGACACGCTTGCTAACGATGCCTGCTTTTTGTACGGCTGCCTTCAATGCCTTTCGCGCAACGGAGTCATGCAGATGATGGCGGCATAATTTGCCGTTATACGGGTGGTTGCAGAGCGTGCTGGAGGGAAAGACAAACATCCACGCCGCTTGTCGATAAGCAGAAGGGTATTTGTGATCTAAAGCAAAAGGCAGCGATGGCCCTACGCCTTGTAAGTTGTCGTCTTGCTGAATAAGCCGCGCTTGCTCAATGAGTTATTTTATTGCTGGGATTAGGCGCGTGGGCAGTAGGCTGTTTCTGCTTTTCCCACCCTTACCGTCATGCACAGTGATGCAGCCATTATCAAAATCAAAATCTTTAACCCGCAAACGCAAGCATTCATTAATGCGCAAACCTGCACCATACAGCAGCGTAAAAATAACTTGGTTGCGAGTATCCATAACCTGCAAAATGCGTTGCACTTCATTTGCAGAGATAACAGAGGGTAGCCGTCTAGGCTTGCTTGCAGGGATATAATCAATATCGCCCAACGGCTGTTGTAAAAACCTGTTGTACAAAAAAGCTAGGGCATTTAAAGCGATTTTCTGCGTGTTTATGGCTACATGTCTGCTGTTTGCTAAGCTGGATAAAAACAGCCTGACCTCTTCACTGCCCATGGTCTGAGGATGACGTTTTTTGTGAAACAGAATAAAACGCTTAATCCAGTGCAGGTAAGTTTTTTCAGTTTTCAGCGCATAACCTTTTTGTCGCATATCCGTGCGTATAGAATTTAAAAATGGACTGTTAGACATAAAACGCTCCTTGTCTTGCAACTGTCTGCCTATACAGCCTATTCTAGCTGGGATTTAAAAAAGTGCCTGTTTTTTACGCCTAGAGATGCTTGTTTACCGGTAGAGTTTTAATTTAATGCTAAATAAATTAAAATGTTATGAGTTCTTTGGGTGAGATAATGTGCATCGTGCAAGCAGGATAGACGGCATGCACGATTTGTAATAACAGAGTGTCTTGTATTTTTAAAGAAAGTCTATTTAATACAAGTGATTATATTAATTAACGGTAAGCATCAGCGGGTGACAAAACGAGCATGCTTACTAATAAAATGTTAACCTCTGAGGAAGAATTGTGAAACTATCACTAATGGTAGCTATATCGAAGAATGGAGTTATCGGGAATGGCCCTGATATTCCATGGAGTGCCAAAGGTGAACAGCTCCTGTTTAAAGCTATTACCTATAACCAATGGCTGTTGGTTGGACGCAAGACTTTTGAATCAATGGGAGCATTACCCAACCGAAAGTATGCGGTCGTAACACGTTCAAGTTTTACATCTGACAATGAGAACGTATTGATCTTTCCATCAATTAAAGATGCTTTAACCAACCTAAAGAAAATAACGGATCATGTCATTGTTTCAGGTGGTGGGGAGATATACAAAAGCCTGATCGATCAAGTAGATACACTACATATATCTACAATAGACATCGAGCCGGAAGGTGATGTTTACTTTCCTGAAATCCCCAGCAATTTTAGGCCAGTTTTTACCCAAGACTTCGCCTCTAACATAAATTATAGTTACCAAATCTGGCAAAAGGGTTAACAAGTGGCAGCAACGGATTCGCAAACCTGTCACGCCTTTTGTGCCAAAAGCCGCGCCAGGTTTGCGATCCGCTGTGCCAGGCGTTAGGCGACGCGTGGAGTCGCTCTAGAATTTTCGGGTACAAATTTTATGACGAATTATTTTGAGAGTCCCTTCAAAGGGAAGCTTCTGACTGAGCAGGTGAAGAATCCGAACATCAAGGTAGGGCGGTATAGCTACTATTCCGGCTATTACCATGGGCACTCGTTTGATGATTGTGCTCGCTACCTTCTACCAGACCGTGATGACGTTGATCAGCTGATTATCGGCAGCTTCTGCTCCATCGGATCAGGCGCAGCTTTTATTATGGCTGGGAATCAAGGCCACCGATATGATTGGGTCTCTTCTTTCCCTTTCTTCTACATGAACGAGGAGCCCGCGTTTGCAAAATCAGTCGATGCATTCCAGCGGGCTGGCGACACAGTTATAGGAAGTGATGTGTGGATCGGTTCGGAGGCCATGATCATGCCCGGGATCAAGATCGGGCATGGAGCGGTGATAGGTAGCCGCGCTTTGGTTGCCAAAGACGTGGAACCCTACACCATAGTGGGGGGAAACCCTGCAAAGTCGATTAGGAAGCGCTTTTCTGAAGAAGAAATTTCTATGCTTTTAGATATGGCTTGGTGGGATTGGCCGCTGGAACAAATCAAGGAAGCAATGCCTTTTCTTTGTTCGTCTGGCATTGCCAGCCTGTATCGTCGCTGGCAAGGCACAAGCGCCTAACAATACGCTACACACGGACAAATTACTCGCTGCGCTCCTAATTTGCCGGTGAGCGTGGCGTTAGGCGTCATATGAAGATTTCGGTGATCCCTGAGCAGGTGGCGGAAACATTGGATGCTGAGAACCATTTCATTGTTCGTGAAGTGTTCGATGTGCACCTATCCGACCAAGGCTTTGAACTATCTACCAGAAGTGTGAGCCCCTACCGGAAGGATTACATCTCGGATGATGACTCTGATGAAGACTCTGCTTGCTATGGCGCATTCATCGACCAAGAGCTTGTCGGGAAGATTGAACTCAACTCAACATGGAACGATCTAGCCTCTATCGAACACATTGTTGTGTCGCACACGCACCGAGGCAAAGGAGTCGCGCACAGTCTCATCGAATTTGCGAAAAAGTGGGCACTAAGCAGACAGCTCCTTGGCATACGATTAGAGACACAAACGAACAATGTACCTGCCTGCAATTTGTACGCAAAATGTGGCTTTACTCTCGGCGGCATTGACCTGTTCACGTATAAAACTAGACCTCAAGTCTCGAACGAAACAGCGATGTACTGGTACTGGTTCTCGGGAGCACAGGATGACGCCTAACAATTCATTCAAGCCGACACCGCTTCGCGGCGCGGCTTAATTCAGGAGTTAAACATCATGAGGGAAGCGGTGATCGCCGAAGTATCGACTCAACTATCAGAGGTAGTTGGCGTCATCGAGCACCATCTCGAACCGACGTTGCTGGCCGTACATTTGTACGGCTCCGCAGTGGATGGCGGCCTGAAGCCACACAGTGATATTGATTTGCTGGTTACGGTGAC